>JACQBW010000008.1 GCA_016194305.1 Nitrospirota bacterium
GAAAATCGAATATTATGACCGGAAAGGCGAGCTTCTCAAGAGCCAGAAAATGAACTGGCAGGAAGTATCGGGCTATAAAGCCTGGAAAAGCTCGGAAGTCGTCAATGTCCAGACTCAGCATAAAACTATTTTTGAAATTTCGGATTTAAAAATCAACACCGGTCTAAAAGATGATCTCTTTAAAGAGAGAACGCTTACGACCGGTGTCCGGTAAGAACGACGGTAAGGAGACCCCTGTTGGAATCAGGTTTTGCCTGTCCAAGCATTGGGGGCGATTGGCGCGACAGATAAGTTAAGGAGCATCGCGCTATGAGCACCGCCGTGAAAGCGCGGCGGCAGGAGCCGGGGCATCGGAGGGTTTTACAGAGTGATACCGCGCGGGCCCCTGAGCATAGGTAAGGAGATCAATGTGAAGGGAGAGGGGGTTGTTTTTGCTATTCTCCCTTCTTTTTCGCTCATCGTCATTTTTATCATATTCGGATCCTCCCAGAAAGCTTTTGCCGAATCAGGTATTCCTGCTACGGAGTGGATGGGATACGCTAAAACAGAACTTGCCTATCGGTACCCTCAAAACGCGGCGTTTACAAAATTTCTCAATCTCTTTCAACTTGAGCTTCACACCACTTTTTCCGACAGGATCCGTCTGGTTTCAATCGGCCGGGTAACCTATAATGCGATCTATGACCTCGAAGATTTCTTTGAGGTCAACCCGTTAAGAAAAGAATTTAGCAGAAGTGCCGCTGAAATCTCCGCATTTTCTCCCCGCCGGTCCGATGCACTCCTCAGAGAGTTTTATCTCGACTGGAACAGTTCGATGCTTGATCTCAGGCTTGGAAAACAGATTGTCCGGTGGGGATTGATCGAAGGATTCCGAATCACCGATGCGGTCAATCCGATGGATTTCACCGAATTCATCCTGAGGGAGGTCGGCGACCGGTATATTCCGCTTTGGATGGCCAAAGGCGATTTCTACTTTGGCGATATTTCACTTGAAACTCTTTTTATTCCAGATCTCACTTTTCATCAGGCTGCCCCTGCAGGCACGGAATGGGAAGAGTTTCAGATTCCTCCCGGGACCGAAACACCGACTAATAGTCCTATCAACTGGGAATGGGGAGTCAAAGTCTCTGAAAATATCCTGGGCTGGGATTCCAGTTTCAGCTACCTCTACAACTGGGATCAATTTCCAGGCGCATTCCGTGGAGCATTTGGGAACAGTACCGGGACACTGACTTTTACACCCCGCTATTCCCGGCTTCACAACGTTGGTTTGACAACCTCCAAAAATATTGCGGGAGCAGTCATGGGGTTTGAAACCGCATATGTTCATGGAAAATATTTTGAGACCGGAGCCGATACCAACGGAAATGGTCTTCTGGATTCTGGTGATACATTTGGTGAAATGGAAGAAGATTACTTTGTTTATGGCGTGAGTGCGGATGTCAACTGGTATGATTCGGATATCACATTGCAATATTCACAGACCATTCTTCCTCACTATGAACAGAATTTGATGACCGACCAGGTGGAGAGCGGCACATCCCTCTTTATTCGGAGAGAGTGGCTGAATAGCAGAATATTGACGCAGTTTTCAGTGCTCTATTTCTTTAACCGAAATGAAGCCTTGATTCGACCCCGGATCGATTATAAATGGAGCGACCACCTGAAACTTTCAGGAGGTGGGGATTTCTTCTCAGGTCATCGGAGCGATGAACTGAATTCGGAATTTCATTTTATCGGTTTTTTCAAAGATCATGATAGAATTATAGCAGAGGTAAAATACAGCTTTTAGAGGCCAATGTTAAGTAGGACAACTCTGTAAGATGTGGAATGAGAATTAACTCTTTGACTATTTCAGGTTGTTCAAAAATCCTCAGATGTCCCCTGCCGAGGACTTCCTCAATCAAAGCTTTCTTTTGAGGGTCGCAGGCCGCAGGTTCGAAGGCGACTGAAGCGTACATTGGTGAGTACGTTGAAGAAGACTGAGAAACGAGAACGAAGTAAATGAGGCCTTGTCAATTGCCTGCCAGGAGAAAATATGGTCATTGCGGTAATCGATGGACAGGGAGGCGGGATCGGGAGCGAAATTATCAAGAAGCTCCGCGACTATCTTCCTGAAGAAATTGAAATTATTGCGCTCGGTACGAATGCGATTGCCACATCGTCGATGATGCGCGCGGGTGCTAATAAGGGGGCGTCCGGAGAGAATGCGATCATTCAGTCGATCGGAAATGTTCAGTTGATCATTGGTCCTCTTTCGATTGTGTTGGCAAATTCAATGATGGGTGAAATGACCGTAGCAATGGCCTCGGCCATTTCGACGACCCGGGTCAGAAAAATCCTTCTTCCAATCGGCTTTGAACATATTGAACTGGTGGGCACGGAAAAAGAGCCAATCCCGCACATGATCTTGAAGCTGGTCGACCGGGTCAATCTCCTGATCGGAAGTGAGAAAAGAAAATGAGAACGAGGGTAAGGCATGATGATCTCGTTTGGTATTACCTTCACTGCTCCGGCTCCGAAGTTCACCTTCTATTTCAACAACATTTTTGTAGGGCAACCAAACTTCGAAGAGTCGCTATTCAGGTCACACCAAACGAGATCATCATAGCAAGTCGCCAATCCATAAATCAGGAGTGTGCACACCATGATTAAAAAATATGTAGACGGATTAGTCAATCATCCACTTCGAGTCATTCTCGTTGTGTTGGCGGTGACTCTGTTTTTTGCTTTTCAGCTCCAGCATCTCTTCATGATTCTTGATCCGAAAAGAATTCTCCCTCAGGATCATCCCTTCGTCCAGCTCAACAACAAGATTGAGCAGACCTTCGGAGGAAGCCGGGTGGTCGTCATCGGTGTCGTGGTTAAGAACGGAGATGTTTTTAACCCGGCGACGCTTGCCAAAATTAAGCGGATTACCGAAGAGGTAAAAGGGGTTTCCGGTATCCTGGAAGAAAATGTCGTTTCCATTTCCGATCGAAAGATCAAATATATCAATGCTTCACCCGGGGGGATGGATATTCGCCCGATGATGGCCGAAGTTCCGACGACGAAAGAAGGACTTGATGACCTGAAAAAGAGTCTCTATTCCAACGATCTTTATCTGAAAAGCCTGATTTCAGAAGATGGCAAAGCGGCGGCAATCATAACCGATTTCAGGTCGGGGGTCTTTTCGCCCTCCAATGCGGCTTCCGGTTCAGGGGGGAAAGGATCAGGGAGTAATCCCTGGTGGAATCCGGATACCGGAAAATCATCTTCTGCAGGAACGACTGCAGGTGGTGCGAATCCCTGGTGGAACCCCGATAAGGCAAAAAAAGAGGGTAAAACAAGCCCTGCAAAGACGAGTACAACCTACGATACGCTGGCCGGTCTGGTTAAGGGGCTGATTTTCGGCGGTTCCTGGTCCGCTTCCGGAGACAACCCCTATTGGACAAGCGATTCGACTATTTATAAAAAGCTTCATGCCATTATCGATAAAGAGAAAGATGGCAACACCGAAATCTATCTTGGGGGTCTCCCCATCGCGCTCTCTTTTCTCGAAGCCGATACGAATGTCATGAACCAGGTTGTTTTCCCGATTGCGTTTGTGGTGATTATGGGGGTTCTTTTTCTTTCATTCAGGTCATTTCAGGGAATGCTCATTCCGATACTCACGGCCCTGCTCAGCGTGATCTGGGCGCTCGGTCTGGTGGGTCTCCTGGGGATCCCGCTCGATCCCTTTACCAAAACATTGACCCCGCTGTTGATCGTCGCTATTGCCGCAGGGCATTCGATCCAGATTTTAAAGCGTTACTACGAAGAGTATGCGAAAACCGGAAATCATAAAGAAGCGGTCCGGGAATCAACGCTCAGGATGGCGCCGGTCATGGTAACGGCAGGTCTTGTTGCCTCGGCAAGTTTTGCGTCTTTGATTACATTCCATCTCAAAACATTTCAGGCATTCGGTTTATTAACGGCCTTTGGGATACTTTCAGCGGTTGTGTTGGAACTGAGTTTTATTCCGGCATTCAGAACGATGGTTCCTCCCCGCTTGACACCTGACGCCTTGCTTCGAAGTTCCTATTTAGACCATATCTTGACCTCGGTGGGGAATTTCATCCCGCGGAACCCGATGAAAATTTTGATCGCCGGAGGAGTCATCCTGGCCGTCAGCTCGATAGGCGCCTCCCAGGTTAAAGTCAATAACAGCTTGAAAACCCAGTTTTTCGAAAAGACCGAGCTTCGGGTCAGTGATCAGGCGATCAATCAGGCCTTTGGCGGAACATCGACATTTTATATTCTGGTCGATGGAAAAGTGCCGGACCGATTGAAAGATCCGAAGGTCATGGCCGGAATCGAAGGGCTTCAAAAACTCCTTGAGTCGATCCCGGGAGTTGGAAAAACGCAATCCTACGTGGATTACCTCAAGAAAATGAGCCGGTCGATTCATGGGGGCGATCCTGCCTGGGAAAAAATACCCGAAAGCCGGCAAGCGGCAGGGGAATACCTTTTTCTCTATTCTATCTCCGGAAATCCGGCCGATTTCAACCGGCTCGTCAATTACGACTATCAGCAGGCGGTCATCTGGTCGTTTTTGAAAACGGACAGCACCGATCTGGCTGAAAAAATAATCAAAGAGGTGAACGCCTATGTTCCGTCCCATTTTGATCCCGATATGACGGTTGGAGTCGCCGGGAGTTCTCCGGTCACAGTTGCTTTGAATGAAACAATGGTCCAGGGAAAGGTCAAGAACATTCTTCAGGTGAGCGGCCTGACTTTCGTTATTGCTTCGCTCGTATTTCGTTCGCTTTTGGGAGGACTTCTTGTTCTCCTCCCGCTGCTTCTGGCAGTCATGATCAATTTCGGCGTGATGGGTTTTTCAGGTCTTACACTCGGGATCGGAACGGCGACCATTGCAGCCATGTCTGTCGGGATGGGTGCCGACTATGCCATCTATTTTATTTTTAGACTGAGAGAAGAATTTAAAAAGACCGGAAAGGTGGAAAGTGCCATTTCAAATTCGATGAGCACGGCAGGAAAATCAATTCTCTATGTTGCTTTCGCTATTTCCGCCGGATGTGCCACGCTGATCTTTCCGGGCTATTACCTTCATACGGAAGGAATCCTGGTCCCTCTTGCCATGTTGACCAGTTCAGTCGGTGCAATCACCTTGATACCCGCTTTAATGGCCTGGCTCCGCCCGACATTTGTATTTGGAGTGCGGGGTGAGAGATGAGGTGTTAAGGGAACGGCGTGAAATTTTGTTTTATAATATTCTGGAGCTTTATTGCACTTGTCTTAAGTAATCAGCCGCTGTGGGGCCAGGAGCCATTGTCCAACCCCGATTTCTCGACGACAGCGGCCTCAGAAGGAACCGTTCCCGTCTTTAAGGCTACCCCTTCCGAAAAGGGGACAACTGTTCCCCCCTTTTCTTCAAGCTCCACCTTTTCCGCGACTGCATTAGGTTACGGCACGACTTCAACCACCCAACCGACCCTCCCGCCATTAGAAGACTTTCCGTTAAAGCCGCTTGAATGGGGCAAATGGAGTGTCGGCCTTCTGATCGGAGTCTATCATCCGTCGCTCGATTTGTTAAATCACATCTTGTCAGATCCCAATCTCGGAATCGTCCAGGACCCCAATTTTCTTCTTCCGGGGAACCCTGATTTTCCAACCACCAAACGAAACATCGTCACGCCGCATATTTTCGGGCTGGCTGAATATGGGATAGAAGGTCAACTGGAAATTAATCCGAAATATTCTTTCACATTTGCGTTTGCTTCCTGGCAGGGAGAGTCCCGTGCAGAGGATTCCGTCACGATTTTCACCCGGTCGAATCAACCACCTAGCGTTGTTCCGCGGGATGCGAGGTACCATGTTACGATCAACCAGTTCTGGTGGGGACTCCGATATCATTTTATGAACGAGCCCGGAAAGAAAAAATTCTATCTGAATATTGGCCTGTTGGGTGTTTCCGGTGCCTATTTGACCATGGACTCCCTTGAGCGGGTGATTACGAACAATAACCTCAGTTTTGACTCCGTCAGTGTCACGGAAGCTTCCGGTTACGGGTTTTCCACCCGATTTGGCGCGGGGGGAGAATACCATTTTCAAAAGTGGCTATCGATCGGGACCAATATCAACTACGTCATGGGAAAAATCAGCACTCTTAAGGTAAGTCGTTATTTTTCAAGCGGTTTCGGCGAGCCCCTTCCTGCACCGCCCGATTCGCTTCCGCCCGATCCGACCATTCCGATCCCTCAACCCGCGACACTTCCTGTGCCGGGAGACACGATTACCTATGCCCCGATGACGACGATCGGAGCAGCCGATTTCATGGGAAAACCCCAAAACCTCTCCCTCGATCTCGATGGTTTTGATGTTACCTTTTATATCCAGTTTCATTTTTAATCTTTAAGAGACCCTTCCTGGTACGTTCTCAGTCGGATCGGAACACCAAAAAAATAATTGACATCAAGATGAAAGAAATTTAAGATGGGGCAAGAAAGTAGAAATTGTTTTCAGAATCCCACTTTTCGACATCTCCAGATTGAATGGGAATTTCCAGGAGTTATTCTTCTTTATTCTCCTTCCTTCTCCCGCTTGTTTTCTGAAAACAACCGTTATCAGAGTACTGAATTTTATATTTCCAATTGAAAAAAAAACGCGGATTTATCATTCTGTTCCTGGGAATGGTCATTTCATTTTCAGGGAACGACGCTCTTTCTGAAAGTAAGCTGGAACCGGATACCCGGGTTAAGACCATGATCGAAGGCCCCGCAACAGTCAATAAAGTCTGCGGGCAGTGTCACTCGGTCAAAATCAATGGCCAGTGTTTTGCCGGGGGTTGTCAGGACGAAACCCGGATCAGAACGTCTGGCGGGAGAGACTGGCTTCTCATGGCCCGATGGATGCGGGAATTTTTCCACTGTCAAATGACGGATGATCAAAGCCATTTGATAGCCGCCTATCTTAACCTTGTTGCTCCGAAACCGGACTTTCCAGCCGACTGGACGGAAGTGGCTTCGTTCCATGGCGGGTTTAATGTGCCGGCGATGAAATCTTTTGGAAATGCGCTGTTCGCCGGACTTGAAGGAAACCCGGTTATATACCGGACGGATAACGGGAAGGACTGGAAAGAGGTCATGAAGAGCGAGAGCGGAAGTGATGTGTTTGCGCTCGAAGAATTTAAGGGTGCGCTCTATGCGGGGGTAGAAGGCCCCGAGGCGGAACTCTGGAGATCAATCGATGGAGTTCGATGGGAAAAAGTTCATACCTTTCCGTTTGACGCCAGGCCGTATTCCAATGAGACCGGTGTCACGGCGCTTGGCGTTTTTAAAGGGTATCTTTACGCCGGAACGTATCACCTGCGAATTTACCGGTCGGCAAATGGAATCGATTGGGAAGAAGTGGGATCGTTCCAGGCGATCGATTCTTCCAAATCAAGTATCAAAGTTCGGTTTTTAAAGGAGTTTAAAGGGAAGCTCTATGCGGGAAGCACTTACAGCGGAGCGCTTTTCCAGAGCGAGAATGGCAAGGACTGGATAGAGCTCCTTTCTCTTGAAAAGAAGGGGGTCAAGGGATTGATCCGGGCGTTGGTATTTCATGACCAGCTTTATGTGGGCACCCGGGTAGATGGAACGATCTGGAGAACCGGAGAGGGACAGGATTGGGAAAAGGTCTTTGACCTGGAAAAGGAAACCAGTAAGCCAGGAGGCATGATCGGCTCGATGGCGGTTTATCACGAAATGCTTTATGCCGACGCGACGGTTTCGTTTACAAACACAGGAGTCTATCGGAGTTATGATGGTAAAAAATGGGAGAAAGCGGGGAGTTTCTCTCCTTTTGACGCCGAGGCGATGTCGGTTTTTCGAAATCAGCTTTATGTGGCGACCATCTATCCGAGAACGCCGAAAGTGTTTCAAATGATCGAGAAATAGCCCTGTTATTAAATAGGGGTCTTCTTTTATTGAAGGATTAGAAAAACAAATTGGAACAAGTGAAATATTGTGCAGGTTGACCAATTGAAATTAAAACAGGAAAATGACTCCACGGAGGAAAATTAAAATGAGCCAGCTGAGACAAGACAATCAGGGAAGATATTTCCTTTTCATTTATCTCTTTTTTTTCAGCTGGCTAAATCTTAACTCCGTGGCTTTTTCAGCCACAACGGTGGGAGATTGCTCCTCGGGAGCAGCCGGCTGTTACGAAGATAAAGCGGTCACCTCCTGTACCCTCTGTCATACCACGACCATCACACGGGCGACCGGAACCGTTCGGACTCTGACCCTTGCGGACTCCCCGCCTCTGAGTGCTTTTGCAGGGGTCTCTGCAGGACCCAGGACAGAAGGAAGCGCGTCTGATCCGGATGGAACGGTCACATGGTGGGCGACGATCAATCATATGATTACCAAGGCCTGTCCTGTCGGAGGCAACCATGCCCAGTTAGGGGGCGGGTCCAATACGTCAACTGAAGCGATTAACGCGGCGGACTATCTGGGGGTGAATTACTGTCCGACCTGCACCGGCGTCATCCTCTCCAGCGTCGATGTGGTCGGGATTACCAAGAATTCTGCGACGATTACCTGGAACACGTCATTGGCCGGTTACCAGGATGGCCTGGCCAACAGCGTGGTTTTTTGGGGGACCAGTCCTTCGTCCTTAACAAATCAGGTTTCGGATGCGACGGCAACGGGAATGCATTCCATCTCATTGACCGGACTGAATCCCAACACCAAGATCTATTTCACCTATCAGTCGACAGGTGGGAACGGGGTCACCGTGAAATGGCCCAGTACACTCTCTTTTAAAACGGCCGCCGATACCGGTTGCACGACCAACTGCGGGACGACGACAACCACCTTTGCCTATGTCGCCAACCAGAGCTCCAAATCGATTTCCGTTGTGAATACGGCAACCAAAGCGATTGCGACCACGATTTTCTTGACAGAGACCCCTTACGGCGTGGTCAGTGCCCCTGATGGCAAGACTGTTTATGTGTCTGCCTGGTATGTGAATACGTCGTCCATTCCAATTAACGACCTGATTGTCATCGATACGGCCACCAACACGATCAATTCGGTTGTCGCAAATATTTCCCCCGATAATACCGCTGCGCCAATGGGTCTCGCTATTTCACCGGACGGAAGGTATCTCTTTGGGGCCAACGGGGGCCAGCTTCTGGCCTACTCGACGACGACCTTAACCTTGATTAAGAAATCGACTCTCCCTTCGAGTTATACCCTTGACCTTTCCGTAACGCCGGACCAGAGTGCCATTTACGTTGTTTCCGGGAGCTATTTTTCAGATACGGAGATTGTCAATCTGGCCAGTGCGATAAATCCTTCCGTCTCGACGATCGCAAGCCATGTCACCATGCCCACAGTGGGTGCGACCGGTCCGGGAGCCTCGTCAGTGATCGCAGGCCCCGACGGCCGCGGTTGGATTCCGGGGAATATCGGAGGCGGCCCGGGTGGCTTTACCCGTCTGATGCCCAGTGGGTTAACCTATCTGGTCCCGTCTGAATATTCCGGGCCGGGAGTCACGATCAACTCCGCGGGCGATACGCTCTACAGCACAACAAGAGACTACCGGTTGAACAGCGGCATGGCAAGTATCGGCGTGGCCCAGATGGATACGGCAACGTTCGTGACGCAGTTTATGTTTCCGGATCTCCTCGGAAATTACGGGTATAACGGCATTGCGGTTTCTCCCGACGGATCGACCCTGTATGTATCGGCTATCTGCGGCGGGACTCCTCCTTGTCCCGACCTGCTTTATTTTATTGACACGACCCTCTTTTCGGTTTCCGGTTCAGTTCCGGTTGGCAGCGGTCCGAATAAAATTGCCCTCGCAACGGTGGTGACCGGGACCCCTCCAGGGCCCCCTCCCACGCTGATCTACTCTGCCAACGGGAGCGCCAACAACGTGTCGGTGATTGATCCGGCCACCAACGCCATTACTGCGACCGTATCGGTTGGAACCAATCCGCTTGCTCTGGCCCCCACGCCGGATGGAAAACTGGTGATTGTGGTCAACGGAGGCGGTACCGTTTCGGTCATCACCCGAAGCAGTCAAACGGTGACCGCAACGCTTACGCTTCCGGACCCGGTCACAGGGACAGCTGCCGCAATCGCGGGTCCCGCGGGGACGAACCTGGTCTATATCGCAAACCATAACGCCATGAAAATCTATGTCATGAATACCCAATCCAATACGATCACCGCGACGATTCCTGTGGGCGCGCCAGCGGTCTACTCCCCTCAGGGACCGCTTGATCTTGCAATCAGTCCGGACGGTTCGACCCTCTATGCCAATGTGGATGTCAATCCCGGTGACCCTGCCAATGCGGACGGCTATATTGCGGTCATATCAACCGCCAGCAACAGTTCGGTGGGGAGGATCAATCTCCCGATGATGAATGGTGCGGGAACTTATCATACCGGAGGTAGCCATGTGGCGATGAACCCGCTTGGGGGATTTGCCTATGCCTCTGCCGATCCCTATGTGGTCATTATCGATACCGTGGCCAATGGTGTCATCACGTCGCTGAAAATTCCGACAAGCGGTCCGAAATGTTATTCTATGTCTCTTGGTGTGACGGCCGACGGGACTGCTTTGGCTGCCTCCTGCTGGAATACCCTCTTCCTTTATGATACGAGCCTGCTGATCCAGACGATGAACACCGGGCAAAATCTTTCGGCAATTATTTCGTCAATTGCGATTACCGGTGACAGCGCCAAAGGATATCTGGCCGGAAATTCTTCTTCCTCCATTACCAATCTCGATCTGACCAATCTCAGCTTAATCGGGGGAATCACGGTTCCGGCGGTACCCACGATGATAGCGGCATCTCCTGCCGTCATCAATGTGCCCGGCGGATCGCCGATTGTCCTGACAGCTCCCGATCTGACCTTTACGGCTCTCTCCGCAAATGCGACGGTCAATCTCTCGGTCGCTTCGAATCTGACGATTACCGGTACGGCCAAGAATATTGGTGGAAGTGCCGCCGCGAGCTTTGTAATTAGTTACTATCTTTCCCCCACCAATTTCTATAATTCGGCGACCGCGATTTCAATTGGGAGCCAGACGGTAGGGAGCCTCGGCGCGGGAGCGACTCTGAACCTCAATTCTCCGTTTACGGTACCCACTTCGGTGCCATTAGGCGATTATTATGTTTTGGCCAATGCGGATGCTAATCAACAGATTGCCGAGAATAACGAAGACAATAATATTTTCTCAACAGCCACGAAGGTGCATCTGGTCGTCGTGGATCTGGCAGAAACCAATCTGACCAGCCCGGCGATAGGGACTGGTCAACTGCCTGGGGCGACCATCTCGGTTACGGATACCGTCACCAATCCGGGGACCGCTTCGGTTGGCACTTTCCCGGTCGGGATATATCTTAATCCGGTGTCTGGTGGAAAATATACCTTCCTCGGATCCCGGTCGGTTTCAAGCCTGGCGGTTGGAGGAACTTCCACCGGGACCAAATCGTATACGATACCGACCAATGTGGTGGGCGGGACCTATAACCTTCAAGCGGTGGCAGACTACGCCAACGCCGTTCCGGAATCGAATGAAACCAATAACACGTTTACGAACACCTCGGGACTGATTACCATCCCTCCCGCTGATCTCGTCATGACGGCGGTTTCGACGACCGCCACCACAGTTGCCCGTGGCGGCGCGGTCACTATTTCCTATACAGTTAAAAACCAGGGGATTGGGGGGACGGCGGTCTTTGCAATTGGATTCTACCTTTCGACAGACAGTACGATTACCACCGCAGATAAATACCTCTCCTATAAATCCATTTCTCCGGGATTGAATCCCGGGGCCTCAATCAGCGGTTCAGTCACAATGGTCATTCCGGCCAACACGACGCCGGGAACTTACTACCTGGGTGCCTATGCCGATTATTTGAATGTCGTCATCGAATCGGTTGAGACGAATAATGGCAAAGCGACCGCGGGAACCATTCAGGTCCAGTAAATCGAACTGAAATTTTTCCTCAATAGCCGTCTGGATTTCCCTTTCAGACGGCTATTTTTTTTGGATTATTCACGTATTATCCAATCATTTAGGGGATTAAAGAGAAAAAGAATGCTTCTTTTTTGGGTAAACCTTTACCCCTTGAACCCCAAATTTTGGTTGTTTTAGATCTTGCTCCCTATTCCGGGGAGAAAATGTTTTGAATTGCTAAAATTAAATATTGGTTTTTCAATAACTTACAAAATGAATTCCGCCTGTTCATTTTTGAAACGGAATGGTCTCTAAATTGCAAAATAAATAGCTCTGTGAGATAGAATCCCCTGAAGGGCGATCTCATTTTATAACCGGTTTCATGCGTTTAAATTATGTTTCCATTTATCCGGTCCTCTAGAACGCCGGATCATATCAACAGTCACTTCCATGAAGGAGGTCTTTTCAATGGCCCAACCATTACCCCTAGTCGATAGTTTTAATCGAACCGTTAACTATATGCGAGTCTCTGTGACCGACCGCTGTAATCTTCGCTGTACCTACTGCATGCCTGCTTATGGCGTGAACTGGATGCAGCAAGACCATATCTTGTCGTTTGATGAATTCTATCGGATCATCGAACGTGCAGTGGCGCGTGGGTTAAAGAAAATCCGGATTACGGGCGGAGAGCCTCTGGTGAGAAGCGGTATTGTTGATTTTATTGCGAAAGTTGCTGCGTTAAAAGAAAAAGGGTTGAAAGACCTTGCCATGACCACCAATGCGGTACTATTAAAATCGATGGCTGGTCCTCTTTATCAGGCAGGTTTACGACGGATGAATATCAGTTTAGATTCGTTGAATCCAAAGAGATTTGAAGAAGTGACCCGGGGAAACTGCTTCCGGAAAGTCTGGGAAGGGATCGAAGAGGCGGAACGCGTTGGATTTAGCCCTTTGAAGATCAATATGGTGCTTCAAAAAGGTTGTAATGACGATGAAGTGATCGATTTTGTAAAGATGACGTTAAACCGGAATATTCATGTCCGCTTTATCGAATATATGCCTTGTGGTGATTACGACGATTGGAAGTCGAAATACATGCCGATGGATGAAGTCATGAACCGGATCGAAGCGGAATTTGGTAAGCTTGAAATGAACGCCGAAGACAAAGGGGGGAACGAAGGAACTTCAGGACCCGCCTATAACTTTAAACTTCCGGGGGGTAAAGGGGTCGTCGGATTTATCCATGCGATCAGCGATCATTTCTGCGATACCTGCAATCGGGTTCGCTTGACTGCAGATGGATCGCTCCGTCCCTGCCTCTTCTCTGACATCGAAGTCAATTTCAGAGAGGCCTTACGAAGAGGTTGTTCGGACGAAGAGATCGATGACCTTTTTGACCAGTCCCTACAGATTAAGCCCGAAGGGCATATGTTAGAGCAGTTTGCCGAGGAAAAAACCCTCAAGTCGATGATTAGTATTGGAGGGTGAGTATCGCCACGAATAAGTGGCGATAGGCTACGAACGCCCTCGAGACGGTGAGAGGGCCGGATGAGCGCTGTCACGAATCAGTGACGACGGAAAGAGTTTTTTACGATAAACAGCTTGATTCTCAAGGATCATAATTTTACCTCCCACTTGAGAGGGGATGAGCTCCTTGAGAATCAAGCTTAAGGTGTAATCAGGAAACGGATGATTCAGCAGGCTTTTCTTTTAATGACTTTAATCTGTTTTGCCCCGTCGGCTTATTCAGCCGATACGGCGACCGTCACAGGCAATATTCAGCTCCATACTCAGCAGAACCCAACGAACCGAACTCCGGACACCGGGCCATTTGGTATGGATGCACACATGCTTTCAAATGTCAGTGATCCCCACCCCGACACACGTGTTCCACTTACCATGATTGGAACCCAGGCCGACACGCAGAGTGGCCGAAATGTTTCCTCCGGTTTTAGCGAGGCTTCTTTGGACCAGACCGAATCTTCTTCAGTCCCTGATTTTCAGACCGTGATCAATCGCATTACCTCTTCCGGTTCGGCCTCCGCCCGGGTACATCAGTTACAGACCCAGATTCATTTAAACCAGACACAGGGAACGGGGCCAGGTGCCTTTACTTTTGACGATAAATTCAGTGTGACATCGGTCACGGACCGTTCTGGTAATATGGTGGGTCAGGCGAATGGCAACTATATATTGACTTATCAGGAAGTCGTGGGTGGAGTGGTCAAGACCACCACCTGTAATGGGACATTTATATCTCAGCCGGTTCTGGATAGTTCCGGAAAGCAACTTTTTGATTCAGAGGGACGTGCGGTAACTCAGTATACGAATACCTCCGGGGTGACCAATAGTGTCACCGGACCGGGATGTAAAACGAATTAAAAAAGTTTTCGGCTGGCGATACAGCCGGAAAGGGAGGAGGAGCCGATTTGTCGGTTCTGACTTTCAAAACATCAATCATAAGCATGGAGAGGGGGTGAAAATTAATGCGAAATTTATTAACGAACAAAACAACTAAAACCAACAAGGAGTTCAATATGAAACTAAAATCGATATTGATTATGACAATGGTCGCTATTATGGCCATTGCAGGTGGAGCCATTGCGGCAACCACCACAACAACAATCAACGCCACGCTCGATACCCCAGGGTTTGCGGGTGGCGTCAACATGACCTTCGGGACTGCACCGGCTTGCGTTAGCGTTGCGGGAGCGGTAACGGCTTGCGCTGCGATGACTGCGGCACAGGCGGTAGCGTTCGTCACAGAATCTCAGACAGGTACCGGTACCGGTCTTGCCGGCGGTATGCCAGCACAGGTCGTCTACAATCCTAACGCTTATGGTGTGGGATTGGGCGGCTATACGGCGGGCGTCGGTTCACAAACAGGTTATGCGCTCAGCCAGACCCTGTTTGGAATGTGTACTGTAGCACTCGTCTGCCCCAAATTCGTTCCGGCTGCTGCTGCGGCTTCAGCTGCGACGATCCAGGGCCTGATTATCTCCGAAGGCGGCGGTAACGCGGCCGACGGAGGTGCGGGTACAGTTACGACCAGCACGATTCCGAGCGGTACGGGCAACTTCAACCAGGCAACCTTCATGACCGATATTGTCGGCAGCATGGTCACGGCGGGTGTCATCAACAACAACTTCAGCCAGAAAACGACCCATCACTCCGTTGCAGCGAACGCAACCGGTAGTGCGGATGCCGATTTCATCGACCAGAGACTCTCTCAGGTTCTTGGAACGGTCCAGACTTTAGCCCAGTCCACGACAATCGGTGCCAGCGGCGACGGTTTGGCGGTGGTCGTAACACAAGATCCGACTTCAACTGATCCAGGTTGGGTTGGGAATATCGATCCGTTTGCGGCAGTCGGCGGTGGGGTTCTTTTGACCCAAACCACGGTGCCCAGCGCGGCAGTTTATGCTGTGATCAACGGAGCAGGTGCCTTTGCCGCCAACGGCGGGGCGATCAACCAGGCGATTGCCGACAGCAACTCGGGTGGATCGGGTGACTACGGTCAGCTCTTCACCAACGATGATATGGCGGTGACCAGCACGGTAACCCCTGCACCTGTTCCCGGTGCGGCGACAATCTACAACGCGATTTCTCCGTTATTCGGCGGTGTTGCGGGTGGAACCCTTCCCACACTTCCATAATCGTCTAATCGATTATCGAAGCTGTTAAGTTAGGGAGTAAAATCAGGGGAGAGGTGGTGGATTCTGAGCCATCTCTCCTCTTTTTTTGCCAAATCGTGATTTGTTTTTCCAGTTAAATTTGGTATCTTTAATTTGATATCGCGTTCAAGAAGATTAATCTCTTTCGGCAGGTTCATATCATCACTTTCCGCGTTATTTCAAAAGCTCATTCTTTCTTCTTTCCGATTTTAGTCCTCTTTTTTTTTGTTTCCCCCGCATGGTCTCAGCTGCAACCCGGGAGCAGTCAGGCCGAAGAACACCTCCAAAAAGCGACACAGCTCCTCTTTTCCGGTAACCTGGACCAGGCGGAGAGGGAATTTTTAACCGCATTGAATCAAAATCCGGTTCTTCATCGGGCCCACTTTGGACTTGGTCTGGTCTATCTCCAGAAGAACGATTTGGAAAAATCCGAAAAGGCCTTTCGCATGGCGCTGAGCCTTCAACCCCAATACGCTCCTGCTTACCGCGGTTTGGGTCAGGTTTTTGAAGGCAAGGGGGATCCCGCCAGCGCCGTGACTCATTATCAAAAAGCGGTTTCTCTGGAAGGGCTCAATCCGGCTTTTGCCAGCGATGTGACCATTGCACGATTTCGCCTGTCACAGTTGGGAGACAGTCCGGAGATCGCAACCCAGGTCCGGGAACATTATCAAAAGGCCGCCACGCTTTTAAAGGCCAAGAAGAAAGAGGAAGCGCTTAAAGAATTTCTTTTTGTTCTGGACCGGGTTCCTAAAAGGCTCGACGCGTTGGAGAACGCCGCGGTCATCCTCTCCGAACTCGGGAGGGCCGATGAATCAATCGCCCTTCTTCGTCGAATTGTTTCGATTGACCCGAATCTCCTCTTCGCCCATTTTCTTCTAGGAGCAGTAGAAGAATCCCAGGGGAAAATTGCCGAGGCGTGGGAGGAATTTCATTTGGTCCTCCAGATCGGCGAAAAAGTTCCCAATCAAAAAGATGTCGTCCGGGCGAAAGAAAAAATTGATCAGCTCGGTGCAACCAAGGAGCTTGCCGTTTCCATCGACAGCCGGCTCAAAATGGCGGCTGCGCTTTATGAAAAGGACGATCTGGAACCTGCTGAAAAGGAATTTCAGGAAATTCTTCAGATTGTTCCCGCAAATATCCGGGCAAAATTTGGTCTCGCGTCGATCGATTATAAAAAAGAAAAATTGGATGAGGCGAAAAAACTCCTGCTCGAAGTGACTGAGAAGGATCCGCTCCTGGTCAGGGGCCATTTTTTTCTTGGCAAGATTTTTCTCAAAGAAAAAGAATTTTCTAAGGCGTTTGATGCATTCAATCAGGTCATTGAACTGGGAAAGGTTCCGGTCTATGCGCAGCTCTATCAGTCGCAGATTGAGGAAGCGAAAAAAGATATCGCTCAAATGGGAGGAGACGTTTCGCGGGCTCAACAGATTCAGCAGCTTTTAAATGACGGGAATGAATTTTATAAAAGAGAAGATTTTGATCATGCCGTCGAAAAATATAACCAGGTGCTTGCCATCTCTCCTGACAATCTTCTGGCGCTCGAAAAGATCGGTTCGGTCTATATCCGGGAGAGCAGTTTCGATCCTGAAAAAGGAGAAGCGATTTTCAAAAAGATGATTGAAATTAATCCCGAGCTCCTTTTTCCCCGGTTTTATCTTGCCTTTCTTGCAGATAAGAAAGGGGATCTTGAGAATGCAGTCAAACTGTATGAGGACGTAATTCAATTTGACAAGAAAGAGAGCGAGATCACGCTCAGAGCGAAGCGGCTTTTGACTCAGATGGGCGGCACCCCGCAAAAAGCAAAAGAGATCCGGTCCCATCTGAAGAGGGGTGGGGAGTTGGTCAGTGAAAATAAACTTTCCGAAGCGCGCAACGAATATCAAAAGGTTCTTGAGATCGTTCCGGAACAGACCCAGGCACTCTATTTCCTTGGCTTGATCGATGTGAAGGAAGATCGGATTCCGGAAGCCGAGAAAAATCTCCAGAAACTTCTGATCGCCGATCCGAACCATCTTGAAGGGAGATTGCAATTAGCCCTCCTGCTGGGTGGACGAGGGGCCTATGAAGAATCCTTGAAAGAGCTTGAAAAAGTGATTGAAATCGGAAAAGAAGGAAAATCGGTCCGAACAGCGAAGACCGAACTTGATAAAATGAAAAAAAAAGCCGAAGGGCAGAAACATTTTACTGCTGGAATGGATATTTTAAATAAACTCGATGATCTTGAAAAAGCCTCTCCTTCAAAGGAAGGTGAACCGATGTCTGCCGATAAATTAACCTTGTTGAACAGCGGCATCAAAGAACTGGAAGAAGCGATTCGATTCAACCAGGATAATCCTTATTATCTTTATAATCTCGGTTATGCCTATGTCAAAAAATTCGATCTGGTATCCGCTGAATTTATGTTTCGAAAAGCCGCCGAAAAAAAGCCCGATTTTCTGGTGGCCCATTTCCGCCTTGCCGTCCTCTACGATCTGGCCAATGCTCCGGTCAGCGCTTTAAATGAGTATGAAAAGGTGATTGAGTTGGGAAAACCGGAAGATGACGAGGTCAAACAGGCTAAATTGAAGATTGCAGGGCTGAAAGGGAACATCGGGATCATTGAAGAAGGAAAAGGGTATGCCGTTACGGGTGAAGCCCTCTTTTTGGAGCAAAATGATAAGGCAAAGGCGCTCCCTTTGCTTAAAAAATCGACAGAACTGGTTCCGAAGAATGAAGATTACTGGTTTGATCTGGGTATCTTATATGAGACCCTCGTTGATGAAAAAGGCGCGGAAAGCGCCTACGAATCTGCGGTCAAGATCCGTCCGACATTTTCAAAGCCCCGTTTTTACCTCGGCCTGATTCAGGAGAAACGAGGCCAGAGAGAAGCGGCAATAGAAAATTTCAGGAAAGCAAAAGAGTATCTGGGAGACGAAAAATCAAAAGAGGCGCTTTTGATCGAGGAGAGGGTTAATTTTTATGACAAGAAGATCAACGAGTCGATCTCTTACACCCCCTTTTATTTCGACAGCAATTCAGGCGACAGCGATATCGGTTCGCCAACTGCGGAAATCTTTTCTTCGGTCGGATTTAATATGAAATATTTCTACTACAAGTCCTTGAACGTTCTTCTTTCCTCTGATATTTCAGCTTCCGCTTCAACCTATTACTACAGCCAGGCCCTGGTTAATTTTGAATCGGCAAGTTTTGAAGCGAAGTGGCCTGATCTCCATGGACTCTCGATTGTCATCGGTCCGGCATGGGGAATCAGTTTTGCCTATGGGGGTATGTCCGGATGGAACGGTCAGTTCAAGGCCGATTTTCAGGAGCAAATCGGATGGTTTGATGCCGTCATTACCCATCTCGGATATAATTACTCGATTTCAGTTTCAAACTCCTATTTCGATGCGGTTCGCAAAGAGATTAGCTGGGCGCTTATCAAAAACAAATTCCGGTCAGGTTCCCTGACGGCAGGTTTCGGCCTGACGAATAGCGACGTGATCGCGCCGGATGACTGCGCGGTGGGATGGAATGCATCTGCCACCTATAGCCGTCCTCTCGTTGATTATCTCAGTGGGTCGATTTCCGCCTCTATCGGCCAGACCTATTTCAGAAATCCGGATCAAACAGCATTGAAGACTGATGGTTTGGGCGAAGTCTATCGCAAGAACAACTCCTTTGGTCTTTCAGGCTCCCTGATTTATCCCATTTATAAGAATGTCAACCTGAGCGCTTCACTGGGGTATCAGGCCGTCCGGTCCAATCTCCGGGTTCAATTGGACCGGGAGGTAACCGATATTTTAAGCAAACAGACCTCTCCGATCGGAAGTTACTCTAAAATAACGGCAGGATTTTCTTTCAACTACTTTTTTTAAAGGTCGAATGATAAAACGTTTTGTCTTCTTGGTTTTATTTTGTGGGGTAAATATTTTTGGACCGATTACCCTCTGGGCAGCCGACGAGGCCTCTCCGGGATTCCTTTCCAAATTCAGCTATTCCGGGTTTTATCGGCAGGAGACTGCCCTGAGGATCTATTCTCCGGTGATCTTTACGAAAATCATGTCCTATTTAAGAATCGAGGCGCACTATGCCTTTTCTCCTTCGATCCAGTTGACCGTGGTTCCGAGGGCCTATTACGACCTGGCGCCCGATCTCGAACAGGTCGATGCCATCAGCCGGATTATCGGGCCCAGGACCGTATTGACCGAAAATCCGTCGGAACAGACGATTGCCGGAACCGAAGTGGGAAATTTAAGAGGGGTCGACACGGAAAATCAATCGGCCGAACTTCGCGAAGTTTACCTGGATGCCCATTTCTCACTCATGGATCTTCGTCTGGGGAGACAGATTGTTCGGTGGGGTGTGGTTGAAGGGTCGAGGATCCTGGATGAAATCAATCCGCTTGATTTTAAGGAATTTATTTTAAGGGACGTCAGCGACCGGTATATTCCGAGGTGGATGCTGAAATCCGATTTTTATCTCGGAGAATTCAGCCTGGAAGGGCTCTATATTCCGGACCTCAAGTTTCATAAACCCGCTCCGAAAGGAAGCCAGTTTGAGCAGTTTCAAATTCTTCCAGGAACCGTCTATCCCGAAAACAATCTGCAAAATGCCGATTGGGGCTTGCGGATCTCCAAGACCCTCTTTGGGGTTGATCTGGCAGCCAGTTACTATTATATGTGGGATCCTTTCCCTGCCTCCTATCGTTCGGTATTCGGACTCGGAGGTTTTGGGGTCTCTCCCACGGTTAATTTTCAGCCGAGGTATACGAAGGTAAGGGTCTACGGGGGAAGTTTGTCGAAATCGTTTGGAAAGGTGATATTCAATATGGAAGGGGCGTTAGTTCGCGACAAATTTTTCGGAACCTTGGTGGGAGTCGATCCTGCCACGCCCGGAAATTTTATTTTTGGAGAACTTCAGCGGAACTATCTAAAATATGCGCTGGGCATCGATTTTACCTTTTATTCGGCCGACATCTCTCTTTCGGGCCAACAGCAAAAAATACTGAGTTATGACTCCTCGATCATCCAGCGGGAATACGATACGGTTCTGAGTTTTTTTGGAAGAAAACCCTTTTTAAATGACCGACTTGTTCCTTCAATGCTCCTGCTTTATTTTTTGGTCGACAACGACTACCTGGTCCGCCCAAAAATCGAATACAGCCTAACGGATCATTTCAAATTGTCGGGTTCTCTCGATCTGATGGTAGGCGATATCGCCTACGGTCCTCTTCCGGGACAGTTTACTTTTGTAGGCTATTTCAAAAACGAAAGCCGCGCCGAATTTGACCTGATCTACAGCTTCTGAAATGACCCTTTTTACCTCACTTGCCTTCCTCCCGCCAGGCACTTTTGTTCTTTGTAATTGGGGCTATTCGTTATAAAATAGAAAGAAGTGCTATGCGATTCTCATTATTGTTATTTCTCTTCTTGATCACGGGATGCGCCAATACTGATTTCCCATTTTGTTGCGATCAGACCGGTCTAAAGGATGTCCCATACACCACCACCTATGATATGACGATTGCGACCGGTTTTTCGAATATCGGGGGAGATCTTTCTATATTAAGAATAATCTCACAGGGGGATATTGACAATCTTTTTAATGCCGCAAACGTTTCCAAGGTACCCGGTACGGGTGTTGTCGGGGGATATGTCCTCTCACTCAATGGAGATATCCCCGAAAGTGTCGTATTGAGGGCGACGGATGCCGACGGAAATCCTGTGGGTGACCTTTTTTACAATAGTCTGGGTGGCGTTCCTGATTTTTCCACAACGTCGGGAACCAGCGTCAGCGGGGGGTTTACTCTTCTCAATGCGCCTCCCGGCGCAATTTATTTTAAAGCCATCGAAGGAGGAAGGGGTAACGGTCAGGCGATTTCCTATGCCGATTCGGCTTTTCTGACTAATATTTCGGTCGTGCCGGTCATTCCCCCTTTTATCGGCGTGACCGGAGCGGTCAAAGAATATGATTCGGAAACGAGTGTCAAATCAGGTTTGATCACGCCTGTCGGATTAAAAGGTCTTTCGGTCGTGGTCAATTCCGGAAGCTACCGGTTTCCACGACTGGGATCCGACAGCACGTTTTTGGTTGAAACCACCCAATCCGGTTACTGGGACACTTACACCACTTTTAAGACCGATCTTTCCAGTCGCCCCCAGGGAGCAATCGACGTGACCCAAAATCTTTTTCTCTTTCCAAATGCCCTTCTTGCCCAGGTTCTGAGCCAGACACATTACGGGACCCAAACCGCCGGCAACGGCATTTTGGTTGGAGGAGCCCGGGATACCGATGATACCTTTCGGATTAACCCCAAGATAAAACTCACAAACGACCAGGGAAATGATCTGACTTTTAACGGATCAAAATCTCGTATCTATTTCCACGGAAGCTATCCCAATCCTGACCCGTTCGACGCAAATGTAAATCCGTCTCTCCCGGCCTATTTCTATTTTGATCAGTCAGGGGATGTTCTTTATTATGATGTTTTTGGTGTTCTCCATTCTTACAACTTAACGTCTGGCAAAACATGCGCGAATAACAGCAACAACTGTCCACCCTCGGATTTCGGAACGCTTGATGGAAAATATATTGCACTCGATCTCCCCACCGGGAAGATTCATCTTTCGGCGACCACCATTGATCAAACCAACGCCGGGTTTGACCTGTTGGCCGGAGAGGGAACCGCCGGTATTTTGGCCAATTCGGTCACCTTGCAGGATGTGACGATGAATAAGATGGGCCTGGGTAAAATAGATCATTACCTTGATTTCGCAGGAAGCGTCACCCGTTCGGACGGGGTGACTCCGGTCGGATTTGCGACGATTTTTGCGCTGGGGAATCTCTCTTCCCTGACGACGGTAGATGCCGTGGGGAGTTTCTATATTCCGGAGGCGTCATTCCAATTTCTTGATCAAGCTACGTATACGCTGAAGGTGAGCAATCCCCCTTCCTATGTCGATACCTATCAGGAAGAAAAAGTCGACCAGACCTATCATTATCTGACGATTTATCCGCTGACGGTTTTAAATCTTTATTTAAGCGCAGCGGGGCTATCGACGTCGCTCGATACCACGAAAGGCGTTTTGACCGGATTGATTTTCGATAATTTGTCGGGCAGGGGTACCGACGGGATTACTCTGCAGGCAACGGATCTGGCAGGAAACAGCGTTGGCGATATTCGATATTTTGATTCGGCAGGTCTTCCGACACGCACCTCCTCTTCATCCAGAAACGGAGGATATATCATCTTCAATCTCCCCCCCGGTCTGGTTCAGATACGGGCGGTTTCGCAAGATGATTCGGGGAATATTCTAGCCTATGCTTACGCCAATGGTGTGACCATTTCAGATCTCCATGTCAATAACGGTCCCATCCCTTCCGTTCAGATTTCAGGATCGACCACCGATTTGAATGGTGCTCCGGGAAGCCAGGTATTGCTTTCTACAGTGGGCGAAAAGGTTCAATTTTCCTCTGACGGAGCGGGCTTTTTCTCATACCCCTTTTCCCCCTTTAGTCAGTTTACGGTGAAGGCGAAATCACCGGGTGGTATGGATACCTACAATCTTTTTCAGACCGACACGAGCGATATCAGCGGATTGAATTTGAAAGCGATTACGACCGGCGCACTGGTAAGCGAAGCCGCTAATGCGGGTCTGGTACCTGATTACTCTTCCCTTGGCGTGATCGGAGGAAAGGTCACCACGTCAGGATTTACATCAGCGGTAACCCTGCCAGGAATCACCTTTTCGGCCATGTCCACGATTACGAATGCACCGCATAAACTCTCGGCAGGCCTCTTTAATCAGGATAACGAGCCTGATCTTGCGCTGGTGAACTGGATCGACGGCACATTGTCGGTATTTCTGGGGGGAGGGGACGGTACTTTTAGAATGTCAACAGGTTCTCCCCTCTGCATGCCGTACGGGTTGGTATTGGCACCGGGGCAGAGCTGTCAATACACGGCGGAACCGGTCTCAGTCCGGGTCAGAGACATCGATGGAGATGGGATACCTGATTTGATCGTGGCTAATTATGGGATGGATTCAATTTCCGTCCTTCTGGGTACCCGGGAGGGGAATTTTCATCTGGCTCCGAGTTTTCTTCCCAATTTTAGAAATCCCATTCCGCTCCTTTCCGGCTCCAGGCCGATAGACATTTCCGTGGGAGATTTTAATAATGACGGTTTTCTCGACCTGGCGGTTGCCAATTCGGGAAACAACACCTATTCCGTAATACTTGGACAAGGGAATGGTCTCTTCAGCAGCCAGGTCTATAATTTTTCAAGCGGTGGAACCAGCCCGTCAGCGATACTTAATGCGGATTTCAATGGAGACGGAAATCTGGATCTCGCCGTGGTCAACAAGCTTGGTCCAAACGGAAGTACTTCCGGCGCGGTATCCGTCTTCTTTGGTTACGGGACCGGAGCCTTTGCTCAGTCGCCGGCGAGTCCCCTTTTCGTGGGTAACGTTCCGGTCGGAATTGTTGCAACCGATCTCAACGGAGATGGATTGCCCGACCTGGTTGTGATCAACAATGCTTCAAGTTCGATTTCAGTGATGCTGGGCAAGGGAGGAGGCCTTTTTTCGAAAGATCTGTGTCAGATAGCGCCGATTCCTTCCTTTTGCACTCTTGCAGGAGCACCTGAGGCCATTTCGATTCAGGATATTAATTTTGATGGACGAAATGATCTTATTACCTCTTCTGGCCTGAATGCAGGTGAGATTTCCGTATTGACCGGTGTGGGAGATGGCACCTTTGCAAAAGAGGTCCGATACGCACTTCCAGGAAATCCGGCCAACCTTGTATTTGCCGATTTTAACAATGATACTTTTTTGGATGTTGTAGCCCTGCAGTCCGCTACCGGAACACTTGCGTACCTGCCGGGAATCGAAGTTCCGGTACCTCAGGTAAAGATCGAGGCGGCCGATCTCGATGGCAACAGCGTTGGCCAGGTGCGTTATTATCAAAACGGAACTCTGATGCCTTCGACCACCAACACCATGACGGATACTTCCGGAAGATTCCTGATTTTAAATCTTCCCCCGGGTTTGAAAAATATTCATGCGACGGAGGGAGCTGCAGGCAATCGATTTATGACCTCCTACAAGGCAGGCGGAACCTTTGGAAACATTCCGGTCATTCCGCCTGATTTTGGCAAAATACAATATTCCGGAAAAACGGTCGATCCGGTCGGAGACCAGATATTTAGAAACGTGGAAGGGGTCAACATATTTGGATTGGGAACGGGAAATTTCCTTACTTCAGATTCAGGGTCCGGTGCTTTTAGCTTTAACAAAAATGGTAATAAATTTGACGCTAATAGTTTTCTCTTCTTTAAACTTCAGAAATAGGCATGTCGAAACGAGATGAAAGTCAAAAAATGAGTCATCCATTTCAGAATCGTGCCGATTTTGCGCTTCTACTCTTGACAGTTTTTCTCTGTGGTATGATCGTTCTGGTTCTTGAAGTGCTCGGTTCCCGCGTGCTAGGTCCCTATTTCGGCATCTCTCTTTTTATTTGGACTTCGCTCATTACGATCACCCTGATCTCGCTTTCACTCGGCTATACAGCGGGAGGTTTTCTCTCGGACCGGTATCAGAGCCGCGATCTCTTTTATTCGCTGATCCTGGGTGCCGGTTTGTCGATCATGTTTATCCCCATGATTCAAAAACCGGTTTCGCTTGCCATGACCTCTCTCGGACCGAGGCTGGGCTGTCTTGCAACTGCGTTTGTTCTTTTTACCCTCCCGCTCACGCTGCTCGGAATGGTTGCCCCTTTTTCACTCAAACTCTCCCTGAACGAGCTCCGCCGTGCCGGCAAGATTTCAGGCAATCTCTATGCGTTATCCACTCTTGGTGGCATTCTTGGCACGCTTCTGGTTGGATTCTGGATGATTCCGAATCTCGGATTAAAAAATATCTTTTTGATGACTTCCATTCTTTTGTCCGTTCTTTCAGGAAGTTATTTTCTCATGAAAAAAAAATGGGTTCTATCTTGCCTCTCCCTTTTACTGATTGGAACCAACCTTGCGATGATAGTTTATCCATCAGATGGATCGCTCCATTCGGAAATTATTTACAAATCTCAAAGCTACTACGGAGAGTTGAAAGTCCTGCGGAAAGAAGCACTCCACATGCTGATGGTTGACGGCGCTATTCAAACCGCCTATCAGTACGAGACCCGTCAGTCAAAAGCACCCTACACCCGGTTGATCGAAGAGATTATCCAGACTGACCGGAATAAATCGGAACGAAAGAGTTTTCACGGGGCAGTCATCGGTCTGGGCGGCGGAATTATTCCGGAGGCAGAATATAAAATGGGGGACGCGGTCGATATTGTTGAGATTGACCCGAGAATCCCCGAAGTGGCTCAAGCTTATTTTCAGTTTCATCCTGAACGTTTTCGCCTGGTTCTTGAAGATGCCCGACATTTCTTGAATGAAAATAGGGAGAAATATCACTATCTCGTTCTCGATGTCTTCGCCGGGGAATCTTCTCCCTTCTATCTTTTAAGCCGGGAATGCTTTGAACAGATTAAAAGGAGCCTGACGGAAGATGGTATCCTGGTTATCAATTCGATCGGACTCTTTTCCGGAGAGGGCTCGGATTTCACCGCTTCGATCAATAGGACACTCCATCATACTTTCCCTCACCAGGCTTTATTTACCACTTCATTGAAAGACAATTTTTCCAATTATATTTTTGTGGCGTCCACGAAGCCGCTTGAATATCTAACCTCCGACTCGGAAATCCTGAATCGGCAGGAGCTCCATCTGACTGACCGGACGGGAATTCTCTTGACGGATAACTATAATCCTGCAGATTATCTTGAGCAAGAAACTGCGCTTCGATGGCGCATCGCCATATGGAATTCGACCTCCGCAGGAATCCTCCTCGATTGAGAAAAATGTCCGGAAAGAAAGTCCGATTTCCCGGATCTAACAGTGATCGACCATGTCTAAACTAAACCACCCTCTTAAAGTAATTTTTTTCGATGCGGCTGAGACCCTTTTTAAAACCAGAGGATCGGTGGGAGAACTCTATCTGAACGCTGCGCGAAAACATGGCTCCACTGCGACAAAAAGGGAGATTGATGACGCATTTTTTAAGGTGTTTAAAAAAGAACCTCCCCCGGTAATCTCGTCGACCGTATCATCCAATGAAAGAGTGACACTCGAAAAAGCCTGGTGGTACAGCGTGGTGAAGTCGGTCTTTACCGAGGTGGGGATGATTCCTTCGTTCGAAGATTATTTCCAGGAGGTTTATGCCATTTTTAAGGGGAGCCAGGGATGGGAATTATTTCCCGAAACATTTGAGGTATTAACCGAAATTAAAAAAAGAGGATATCGGACCGGGATGATTACCAATTTTGATACCCGGGTCTACGACGTAAACCGGGCTTTGGGAATCGACGGGCTGATCGACAGTTTGACACTTTCGACAGAGGCAGGAGCTCCCAAACCAGACCCGAAGATATTCAAGAAGGCGCTCGAACACCATAGGATAGAGCCCGCGAAGGCGCTTCATGTGGGAGATTCGATGTCTGATGATGTCCGGGGAGCACAAAATGCGGGACTCCAGGCGGTCTTGATCGACCGGCATCGCCTCTATAAACAGGAAAGTGATTATGTTAGAATTGAATCGCTAACAGAACTCCTTGAAATATTATGAAACCCTGTTGAATTGTTAAATCGTGGAATTGGGAAACCTGGAATAATTTCCAATGAAACAACTCAACAATTATACAATTCAACACGTCCAAAACCATGATGATTCGATACCGGGGCATTCTCCCCAAACTTCCTTCGTCAGTCTTTGTGGCAACTGGTGCGATCATCATCGGAGATGTCGAACTCGGCGAAAACGCCTCCGTCTGGTTCAACACGGTGATCCGGGCGGATGTCCATTACATCCGAATTGGTGCCAACACGAACATACAGGATCTTTCGATGCTCCACGTCACCCGCAAGACGCATCCGCTGGTGGTTGGGAACGATGTAACCATAGGCCATCGTGTTATTCTCCATGGCTGTACGGTTGGGAATCTCTGTCTCATCGGAATGGGTGCAATCATTATGGATGGCGCGGTCATCGAAGAGGGAGCGCTGATCGGAGCAGGTTCGATCGTCTCTGAAGGGTGTGTTATTCCAGCTGGAATGCTTGCTTTTGGTGTCCCGGCTAAACCGAAGCGTCCGCTTACCTCTGAGGAAAGCCTGTTTTTAAAACTTTCAGCAAAGCATTACGTGGAAGATGCAAAAATATATCTCAAGATGAATCTGAAATCTGGAAATAACGAAGGTTAGGCCGGTGCCGGCAAAAAGAAAACACGATGAATATTTTGAGCTTTCAATGGAGATAGCGCCTTCATTGCAAGAGAGCTTTTCGTCGTTACTAATTGAAATGGGTGCCGGCGGGACCTGGATCGACGGTGCGAAGGTCAAAGCATACTTTGATCCCTCGACATCAACATCCGAAGAGATTTCAGAGAAACTCTCCTCATTTTGTGATCGATTTCAAGAAGTCGGAATTCAGATTCCTCATCATTTGGTTGATATCCAAAAGAAAATCCAAAAAGACTGGAATCAGGAATGGAAAAAGTTTTTTAAGCCGGTTCAAATCAGCCGCCGATTGACGGTCTCTCCGCCATGGGAAGAATGTGAGGTAAGCAGTCAAGAGGAGCGAGTAATCTGGATCGAACCCGGTCTTGGATTCGGAACGGGAACGCATCCCACGACTAGAAATTGCCTCGTTATTCTTGATCAAATTCTGTCCAGGATTTCTGATCCGGCACGATGTAAAGTCCTTGATTTGGGATCCGGATCTGGAATTCTTGCCATTGCTGCAGCAAAACTCGGAGCGGGAGAAATCCTTGCGGCTGAAACAGACGGCGATGCGCTGGAGTCCATGCGGCATAACCTCATGATCAACAAGGTGGCGGGTCAGGTTAAACTTCGTCTTGGTTCGATCTTTCAAGCCGACCGGAACAGTTACCATTTGGTCATGGCGAATATTACCGCGGAAGACCTGATTCGCGTCAGCCGAGATCTGGCTGGAGCGATTCAGCCGGGGGGGAACGCGATTCTTTCCGGCATCCTCGTCGATAAAAAAGCCGCCGTTGATTCGACCTTTTCGAATCTAAACTTGCGGAAGCTGAATGAAATGATCGAGAACAACTGGGTGACGCAAATCTGGGTAAAAGCAGAAAGGAATTAGTCGATACTGGATACTCGTGCTAACCCGAGTGGTAATCCATTCTCTCCAACGCCGATGAATTTATCCCCAATCTCCGTGTTCACATTTTTGTGGGATCGGCAAAATTCATCGAAGTTTTCGTTCACGGAATACCACTCGGTTTAGCCAACGAAAGTACCCGGCGATCTTCGAAAGGAGACTCGGCGAATTTCGATTATGCCACATTGAATTGTTTAATAAAGATGAGCATGAAATTCGGCGCCGTCGAAGAGAGAAGATTGCCGGGTGCTTGAGTTAACTGCGAAATCGACCATTTCGTCCGGAATTGACACAAAGATTTAAGATTAGGAGAAAAAAAGATGTCAAAAGGAAAACCGCATGTTTCGATATTGATGGGAAGCCCCAATGACCTGCCGATTATGGAGGAGGCGGGAAAAATTCTGGAACATTTTGGCGTAGCTTATGAGATGACCGTTACTTCGGCTCACCGTTCTCCCGAACGGACCCATCAGATCATCAAATCGGCTCCCGAAAAGGGAGTCGAACTTTTTATTGTGGGAGCAGGAGGAGCCGCTCACCTGGCCGGTGTGGTTGCCTCATTAACGATTCTTCCGGTCATCGGAGTGCCGATCGATTCCTCTTCGTTGCAGGGCATGGACTCTCTCCTTGCCACGGTTCAGATGCCGGGTGGAGTTCCTGTGGCGACGATGGCAATCGGAAAGGCCGGAGCGAAAAACGGTGGGATCCTTGCCGTTCAGATCCTCGCCAAGAAGAACCCTGAATTGGACAAGAAGCTTTTTCAATACAAAGAAGATATGGCCAAAGAGGTAGAAGCCAAATCGAAAGCCCTGTATGCCGGTAGAAATATTAAAACTTGATCCGGCACATGCCGACTCATCTCTCAAAGAGGCTGCGACGCTGATTTCTCAAGGGAAGGTCATTATCTATCCGACCGATACGCTATATGGAATTGGTGCAGCGATAGGCAATGAAGCGGCAGTAAGCAAGGTTTTTCAGATCAAGAAACGAGAGTTCGACAAACCGATTCTGATCTTGATTGAGAAGCCTGTCGATTTGGAGCCGCTGGTCATGGATATTTCTTCAAAAGCCCTGGAATTGATGGCCCGCTATTGGCCAGGCCCGTTGACCCTGGTATTTAAAGCGTCGGAGAAGGTCTCTTCTCTTTTGACGGGAAATTCAGGCAATATCGGAATCCGGTGTTCCGCCTCGGGTACGGTCCAACGTCTCCTGGCGCTCACCCGGTCTCCCCTGACCGCTACCAGCGCCAATCTTTCAGACGAAACTCCTGTAACCAGCGCCGCAGAGGCCGGGCGGATATTTGGCGATCAGGTCGATCTCATTCTCGACGCTGGCCCTCTCGTCTCCGAACCTTCAACAATTATCGATGTGACCGGCGAAAAACCGAGACTCATCCGCCAGGGAAAATTGTTTCTGGAATAGTTTAGGTTTTAAAATCAAATAGGGGGATAATCTGAATAGAGACTCGGCGAAATTCGTTTATGCCACATCCAAATGACTTATAAAGATGAGCATGAATTTCGGCCCCGTCGGAGGGAAGATCTTTCCCCTATTTGATTTTATTCATTTCACTTTTTAAGGTGTCTATTTGAAAATCAGACTGAACTTAACCGCAAAACTCGTCATCACCATGCTTTTCCTCTCTTTCCTTTCGCTCGGTGCTTCGTTTTATCTCTACGCCCGGACTGAAAAGGCGCTGGTAAAAGAGATGGAAGAGCATATCAATGAGCTTTCGTCAGCAATTTCGGTGAGCGTTGAAGAATTGACCAGCCCGGAAAGGACCAAGGAAAAGAGGCTTCAGGATTATGTCAAACGGCTTGAGAAAAGAGGCGTCAAGGAGATATCCATCGTCAGCAATGAGCAGGAGGTCATAGCCAGCTCGAATCCGAAGAAAGTCGGCGCCAAGATGGATCCGAAGCGGAAAGAACTGTTGATTACGGCCAAACTGGGTGACCAGCTCCCGTCTCCTACGCAGAAAGCCTATAACCTCCTCGTGCCGATTGTGGTTGAAGGAGAACAGCTGGGCTATGCCCATATTAGCATGGTATTTGATGACTATGAAAAGCTGATAGAGTCGCACTATATCAACCGTCTGGCGGCAACGTTGATCGTTTTTACTCTCGGAATCATCGTTTCCATTTTTCTCTCCTGGCGATATACCCGCCCGATTTACCAGATCATGGGAGCGGCTAAAAAAGTCGCAAGCGGCGACTTGAGCCAGATGATTCAGGAAACCCATGGTGACGATGAAATCAACCAGTTGATCAAGAGCTTCAATGAAATGGTCGAAAAATTAAGGCAGAATAAAGTACTGGAAGAACGCCTTCGGGAAACGGAACACCTCACCGCACTCGGCCAGCTTGCTTCGGGAATTGCCCATGAAATCCGGAATCCCCTCAATTTCATTTCGTTAAGCATCGACCATCTGAAAGACAAGATCGGCAATGCAACGCCTGACGAGCAGCAGAAGCTGGGAGCTCTGATGACCAGCATCAAATCGGAGACTTATCGCCTTAACAACATGGTTGAAAACTTTCTAAAGTATGGCCGGCCGATGAAACTGGAAATCAAATGGATCAATTTCAATCTCCTTTTGAACGAGGTGATCAATCTCGCTCGCCAGAAAACGGTGGAGCAGGGAATTGAAATCGAGTATCATCCGGAAGAAATCCCCCTGATCGAAGGGGATGAAGAAAAGATAAAGACCTGCTTGATGAATGTCATAGCCAATGGCATACAGGCCATGCCTGCAGGAGGCAAACTTAAAATTGTGGCATCCCGGAAATTGAACGAGATTGTTTTTGAAATTCGCGATACCGGCGAAGGGATTACCCCCGAAGACTTGAAAAAAGTCTTTCAGCCTTATTTTACAACCAAATCACTCGGGATCGGTCTGGGACTTGCTCTGACTAAAAGAATCATGGAAGAACATCACGGCCGTATAGAGATCGAATCGACGCCAGGAAAAGGGACGAAAGTGATTCTCGTTCTTCCGGTCAGACAGTCGAGAGGTGAGCATGAATGACTCCATACTGGTTATTGACGATGAAAAACATCAACGGGAGATCTTGAAAATAATTCTCGAGGAAAAAGGGTATAAAGTTGAAACGGCATCGAGCAGTCAGCAGGGAGTCAAGCTCTTCAAATCGGGGAATATCGAATTGGTCCTGACCGATTTGAAGCTGCCCGATACGGTCGATTTGAGCGGTGTGGATGCACTGTTTCAGGTGAACCCCAACGCCTGCGTGATAATAATGACCGCTCACGGATCGATCGATTCTGCCGTTGAGGCCATGCGAAAAGGGGCGTTTGACTATTTGACGAAGCCGCTCGATAAAACGGAGCTGTTGATTTCCATTCAGCGGGCTTTTGAGCGGATTGAGTTATTAAGAGAAAACAAGAATCTTCGCCAGCAGTTGGGCGAAAAATTTAATCTTCCGAACATCATCGGAAAACATCCTTCCATGCAGGAACTTTTCAGGATTATTCAGAAGATATCGGGGAGCGGAAGTACCATCCTGATTTGCGGCGAAAGCGGGACGGGGAAAGAGCTGATTGCAAGAGCCATTCATTTTAATTCTTCGAGAAAGAGCGGTCCATTCAGGGCGATTAACTGTGCGGCAATTCCCGAAAGCCTGATTGAGAACGAGCTTTTCGGCCATGAGAAAGGTTCCTTTACCGGCGCGACGGGTACCGAAATCGGTCTCTTTGAAGCGGCGGAAAAAGGGACCCTCTTTCTCGATGAAATCGGCGATATCAGCCACCATATTCAGGCAAAACTTCTCCGGGCGTTGCAGGAGAAGGAGATCCGGAGAATCGGAGCGAAGGAAGATCGTAAGATTGATGTGAGGGTGATTGCAGCGACCAATAAAAATCTTGCTCAAGAAATCAAAAAGGGAACATTCCGTGAAGATCTATTTTACCGCCTGAACATTATTTCGGTCCAGCTTCCTCCGTTAAGGGAACGGGGGTCGGATATCCCCTCGCTGATCGACCATTTCTTGAAAAAATTCAATCAGGAGTCGGGTAAGAAAATAAAAGGTCTTTCAAAGGAGGCGATGCAGTTATTACTCAATTACGCCTGGCCGGGAAATGTCAGGCAGCTGGAAGGGGTTTTGGAGCGGACAGTCCTCTTATGTGATTCCGAAATCATCGGACTGGATGATCTACCGGTTGAAATAAGAAGGCCCTCTTATCCGTTAAGCGAAATCGATTTTGATCTTCCGCCGGAAGGATTTTCGCTGGAGGAATTCGAAAAACAACTCCTGGTGAAAGCAATGGAAAAAAGCGATTGGACCATGACCAAAGCGGCAAAGATGTTAGGATTAACATATAAAACGCTTCAATACCGTCTCGATAAATTCAATCTCAAAAAGAACAGCTAGTTTAGGGAAAACCTTCATTCGATTCAACAATTTTCGTGCCTCAAATAAGGCAATATCATCCTGATATCAGGCATAAAACAGAATTAATCAGGAAGGTTTTTTAATTTAAGAAATACATAACCTATTGAAATATCATGAGATGTCTGACTTGTGTCGCTGTTTATTTATTGTGGCACCTGTTTTGCAGTAGAGTGAGAGTGGTTAATACAAAATATATGAATGGAAGGGGGTGAATTGAATGAAAAAAATCTACTCTTTAGTTGTTTCGATGATGATGGTTTTCGCATTTGGAACAGTAACTTTCGCGGCTGACGCTCCAGCGGCACCTGCGGCTCCTGCGGCAGAGGCTCCCAAGATGGATGCTCCGAAAGCTGATGCTCCCAAAGCCGAAAAGAAAGCCAAAAAAAGCAAAAAGAAAAAAGGCAAGAAAGCAGAAGAAAAGAAAGAAGAAGCAAAATAGTTTTTCTGGTGGCCCCCTTCAGCAGGGGCTATTGGATCCCTCTGGTGATCCGGTTTCATCAATTACAGCTTACAGCGAAAAAAGCACGGTATTTTTACCGTGCTTTTTTTTTGCCATTGATAAAAAAAATATTTTATGTAAAAATCTTTCCAAAAAGCGTGCTCTTATAATCTGAAGAAAGGTGTTTCAAATGAAAAAAAATGTTTTTATTCTAGCCTCGTTGATTCTCTTTCTCATTCCGCTTCTTTCCGGCTGCGAGTCAAAAAAATTAAAAGAGGAGAATTTTAAGCTCAAACAGCAGTTTGACAAAGTTAACGAAGAGAATAAGTCAATCTTAAACGAGTCGGATGGTTATAAGAAAGAGATTGAACAGCTTAAGCAACAGACTGTAGCGCTCCAGAACGAAAAAGAAAAACTGAAGAAAGAAATTGACGCGTTGAAAAAAGCTCCTGTAAAAAAAGCCAAGAAACCGGAGCCGAAGAAAAAGAGTAAAAAGAAAAAAGTGGTGAACTAAACCTTAAAATCGCCGGGATGGTTCCGTTATTCCTCTCCTTACTCCTGTTCTTGTCTGTTGCCTCAGGGTTCTTTTTTGCCTGGGAAATCGGAGCCCCGTTGTATTATCAATATCGTGCTCGGTCAGTTGCACAGACCCTCTCTTCTCTTGATGAACAGTTCCTGTTTTTGACCCACCGGCAGGCCGATTCTCTCTATTCATTTTCTATGATCGTAACAGCCCTTGCCGGGGGATTTCTTTTTTCCAATTTGGCATGGCCGTGGTATCTGCTTGCTCTGGCAGTCTCCGCCCTGGCCGGATATCCGGTTCCGCGTTGGGGAATCGCCTATTTCTCCAAAAAACGACTGGAAAAGATCGAAAAACAGATTCCCGATTTTCTCAAGATGATGGCCGGCTCTCTTCGCGCGGGGCTTTCCCTTTCAGATTCGATCAATCTGTGCGTAAAAGAGCTCCCCTCTCCCATATCACAGGAGCTCGGGCTTGTCTTAAAAAAGATAAAGATGGGCAAAAGCCTGGAAGAAGGCCTCCGTTTTTTCGACAATCGGCTGAATCTGGAAGAGGTAAGGCTGGTCGTTTCTGCGATAATTCTTTCAAATGAAGCTGGCGGATCAATCAGCCATCTCTTTGATAAACTGGAAAACACTTTGACTGAGAGGAAAAGAATTAAAGGCAAAATTGATGCCTTGACTTCGCAGGGGAAGATTCAAGGTTGGGTAGTGGGTCTGCTTCCTCTCTTTCTGGGTCTGGTTCTGTATTTGATTGACCCGGCTCTGATAACTCCCTTCTGGACTACAGCCGCAGGAGGAGCAGGTCTGATCGCCATCGCCCTGTTGGAGCTGGCCGGATATTGGATGATTAGAAAGATCGTGTCGGATGGGGAAGTCTGAAACCAATGATCTTTGCGCTCTGTTTCTTTGCCTTTTTATCAGGATTTGGGATTGCCTATTTTTTGCTTCAATTTCGGTCGGGCGTCCAAATAGACCGGTATAATATTGAACCGATCGTGTCTCTTTTGAAAAAGATGAATCCTTCGCAGTTTTTAAATTATATCCGGAAAAAGATCGTGACCGCTCGTTGGAAATTAAGTCCAGACCATTTCCCGTTTCTACAGTTTCTGTGTGGTGCCGGTCTGTCCGTTGCCGGAGCGCTGATCTCGCTTCTTATGTTTAATGGGAGTTCATCATTCCATTTCCTCATTTTTAATCTCGTTTTCTTCTTTATTGTCGGGTATTTCCTGCCACTGATCAAACTGGTCAACGATGCTCGGAATCGTCAGAAAAACATGATCAAAGATCTTTCTTATTATCTAGACCTTATGACGCTTGGAGTTGAATCAGGACTCGACTATTTAAGTGTATTGACCAAAGCGATGGTTCATTCCAGGCCTGGCCCGATGAAGGAAGAGCTTGAATCCCTGACAAGTCAGATTCAAATGGGAAAAAGCCGGTCTGAAGCCTGGAGGGAATTTTCGGAACGTATCGATCTACCCGAAATTCAGTCGTTCATTCTGGCATTGATTCAGACCGATCAGACCGGGAGTCCACTTTCTGGTACCTTGCGCGATCTATCGGTCGACATCAAGACCCAGCGGTTTCAACAAGCCGAAAAGCGGGCCTACCAGATGCCGGTCAAAATGTTGATTCCGCTCCTGGGTTGCATTTTTCCGGCGGTGTTTATCCTTATTTTCGAGCCGTTAGTATTGCGTTATCTGCAATTGCTCTGATAAAAAGGGAAAAAGAAGCCCAGAAGGGTCATGATTTAAACGGAAAGTATTTTTTTTGTGTAATCGACATAGATGTTTTTGAGGTCAAGTGCCCGGCACTCTAGAAGGTGCCAGGAAAGCGCTGCCAAAAAGAAGGTTATGGAGGCCGAAATCAATGCCAGCGATAAAACAGAAACGCCTGGAATCAGTGAGGCAACGGACTGCTGCACGGGGAAGGCATAAATGTAGACGCCATATGAATAATCGCCCATTCGATTATAATTTCTAATCTGCCCTGATGGAACGTAGGCAAGATAAAACAAGACATAGGAGATGGTTAACGTATAGAAGACGAAAAAGAGGTGTATATTGGCCATGGCTGATAGAAATATTGAAACCAGAAAGAGCCAGAAATAGAGGTGAGAAATAGTGATATGGTCTTTAAGGACATAAAATGATGCGCCTGAAAAGAACATGAAGTAAAGCCTCGCTTCCAATCCAGAAGAATAAAAGAAATGAAGAATCATCATAGCGATGCCCGTGACGGTGGCAGTCATGAGAATGGCAAATTTAAAAAATTTTATCCTATTTTGTTTGGTTATTCGCAATGTGATCCAGACAAAAGCCAAAATCAGGTACAGTTGTAATTCATATTTCATGGTCCAGAGGGAACCATTGACCATTTTTTTGAACGGATTGCCTTCAAACACTGCGGGCAGATAGAATGTAACGCCCGTGATGAGCGTCGAACATTTCAAAAAATAGTAATATATTCGCGGATCCGACAAGTAGGCAGCATGAGGCATTGTTGTAAAAAAGAGACCGATTCCAAAGACCGTTAATAGGAGCATGACGAAGAGAGCTGGAAAGATCCGAAGGAATCTGGCCCAAAGAAATTCGATACTGCTCTTTCTCTTAAACAAACTGGCGGTCACAAGAAAGCCGCTCGTTGCAAAGAAAGCGTCTACAGCGATTGTCCCCATGGTCATTCCGACATCTTTTCTAAACGGTTCTGCGTAACTTGAACCGGTTGCCAACGCGAAACTGTGTGTCGTCAGTACGGCAAAAGCGCCAAAAATTCGAATTAAATTGAAATTATTGTCCCTGCCCTGAATAAATTGAGATAATTTCAATGGTGTGTTTGCCTCATGGTAGGATTTTATCAAAATGAAGTTAATTTTTCCAATTGGATCGGTCAAATTTCAATAAAAAGTTATCGTAACAATTGAACTAAGACGGTATAATGACCGGCGAGGGTTTATTCTGATCCATTGCCGAAGGATATTTAATGATTTTTCTCGATGTTCAAGAAATTGGATACGGGGGAATGGGGAGGATCTACTCCGCTTTTTCGCCTGATCTTCAGCGCAAGGTCACTCTGAAAACGCTCCATCCTTATTTGACCGCCGATCCGGATTTTCGATCAAGATTGAAAAAGGAGGCGGAGATATTAGCTCGTCTTTCCCATCCCAATATAGTTTCTTATTTTGGTTTTGAGATTCTCACCTACGATCAGCATCACGAGCCTTGCCTGGTCATGGAATATGCGGAAGGTCTGAGTCTTCAGAAGAAGCTCCATGATTCCGGACCCATGACCTTTCAAGAGATTCTTCCCATTTTTCTTCAACTTTCAGACGCGCTCTGTTACCTCCATCAAAATCAGATTAACCACCTCGACATTAAACCTGAAAATATTCTGATGACCCAGGGAGGAAAGATACTGCTAGCTGATTTTGGTATTTCCACCGCGATAGGCCAGGAAGGAACGACAGGTCCACTTCAGGAATCGTTCGGAAGTCTTACTTATACATCGCCCGAACAGCTCAAAGGAGAACGTGGCGACGGAAGATCGGACCTTTTTTCTTTCGGAATGGTTCTCTATGCGATGATATTGGGAAAAGGATATTTCGACGGAAGAGAAAACAAGAGTATTTGGGGTGAACTCGTCTATGACTCAGAGCCGCTTCACCTAGTCTTTCCAAAGGAGATTCCGGTCTTTTTTCAAAATCTGATTCGAAAAGCGGTAGAAAAAAAGAAAATTACGCGATTTCAGAATATTTCGGCTCTTCTCGGCTATTTTCGAGAAGTGGAATTACCCATCGAATTCGAAAATCAACGAGAGATGACCTCCCCGCGGAAAGTCTCTGATATGACGATCATATTCGCCAGCGGGCTCCTATTGATTCCAATTTTATTAATCGGATGGTCTGACTGGGAGGAAAGCGAGAGTGTGAGGAAATCGAAACTTATTGACGTCCAAGGTCAGGTTCGAAACTCTTTTCAACCTTTAGCGGAATCGACTAAATTAGAAGAGCCGGTGATTCAAATCTCAGAAGTGATCCGGGAAACAGGGATTGAAAAGAGTGAGTCTGCATTGCCGTCACGCGATCAGGAAAATGTCCCTTTGGCGGGTGTTCTTTCGGATGAAGAACTTGAAAAAATTCTCGTTGTATTCAAATCATTAGTTGAAAATAGAAAACTGGATGCCCTAAGAAAAGAATTTTCTCCGAATCAGCAACTGCTCTCTCGGCTTCAGAATCTCTTTGGTTCCAATCCCAAATTGGAAGTGCGATTTCTTCAGGTCAAACAGGAGGGGCGTTCCGTCAAGGTATATTATCGCGTAATCCCGGGCTCGCTTCCGGGAGAAGAGGGAATTCTCTTATTTGACGGTGACTCGTGGAAACTGCTCTGACGGCGTGAGGTCCTTTTTAAAACCCATGAAAGCCAGATTTAGAATTCACCCTGCCTTTATTCTCTTTTTTCTAGCATTGGTCATTTATAATTTAAGTTACCGAATTCCGAATCCCGACACTTACCCCGCCTCGTTGATACCCATTGTTTTAATCACGAAAGGGAATATCGTCATGGACGATTTCCATCAATATTTTTCAGATATTCACCTGCCAACAGGTCAATATTTTTTTCAAGAAACGAAATATGGCTACCTGCCTTCGTATCCTGTGGCGACCGGAATTTTACTTACGCCTTTCTATGTTCTTCCCGTTTCCATATATAATCAACCAAACCGGACATTGGCAGATTGGTTCCAATTCGCGAAATTAGCGCAAAAAGTCTCTGCTTCGATTATGACAGCGCTTTCTCTTTCGCTATTTTATCTTTTAGCGGTTCAGTTAAATGCCTCCCGGCCACTCGCTTTTGTTTTAACAATAGCCTATGGCTTTGCAACCGAAGCATGGACGATCTCATCCCAAGCGCTTTGGCAGCATGGGCCTGGAAGTTTGTTTATGATTCTGGCCGCTCTGCTTGCGATTAAGCAGCTCAAGAAGCCTTCGATGTTCAAAGGAATCTCTTTTGGTTTAGCCTGTGGATTCGCAGTCGCCATTCGACCCACGAATTTGCTCTTTGTTCTGCCAATTTATATCTGGATGATTGCAAAACGTCCTCGTTTTACCCTTTCTTATACCTGGCCCCTTGGTCTCATTGGCATCGGATTGGCCAGCTATAACCTGATTGCTCTGGGTAATATAAGAGGGGCCGAATTGATGCTCACTCCATTTACGACCCCTTTTTGGGAGGGATTTTGGGGTCTCTTAATAAGCCCGGGCAGGGGGCTTTTTATCTATTTTCCTCTCGCAATATTTGGTCTATTGGGCTTTTACAAGTCTTTCCGCGAAAAACAGATTTATCTTTCTTTCTACGGTGTACTATTTGTTTTCGTTATCCTACAAATCGCCTTGTATTCGAAATATTTGTACTGGTGGGGCGGAAATAGTTTTGGGCCCCGGTATCTCACTGAGATACAACCTATGTTGCTGCTTCTTTCAATCCCGTTATTAAGCAACACATCCCGTGAATCCCTCTATCGGAAGGGATTTTACTTACTATTGATCTGTTCTTTTTTTATTCAACTGATAGGTGTGTTGGAAGGGATTAACAAGTTAAATTGGAATCACTTTCCCGAACATATTAATGTTTCTCAAAATCGTTTGTGGAATTGGAAGTATAATCCCGTCTCATGGGAATTCCGCAGGGAAATCGGTAGAATCGGGGAGGGCAAATGGGGACTGATAAGCTTTATCACTGAAAACGCAGAAGCGGGAGATACGGAATCCCAGGAATGGCTTGGCGAAATATATCAAAATGGAGCGGATGTGGAAAAAAACGATGTTGAAGCGGTGAAGTGGTATCGCAAGGCCGCCGAGCAGGGAAACCCCAATGGTCAGTTTAACCTCGCTGTCATGTATGCTCAGGGACTGGGTGTGGCCAAGGATGACGCCGAAGCGGTGAAATGGTATCGTAGGTCCGCTGAGCAGGGGAATTCCAATGGAGAGGTTAATCTCGGCATCATGTATGCAAACGGCTTTGGCCTGAACAGGGATTATGTAGAGGCCGTTAAGTGGTTTCGCATGGCCGCGGAACAGGGCAACCCAAAAGGACAGATTAACCTTGGGGTCATGTATGTTCAAGGACTCGGGATGGCTAAAGATGATGTTGAAGCAGTGAAATGGTATCGCAAGGCGGCCGAGCAAGGAAATCCCTTTGGACAGTTAAATCTTGGTGTCATGTATGCAAATGGATTGGGCCTGGATAAAGATTATTTTGAAGCAGTAAAATGGGTACGCAAATCCGTGGATCAAGGAAATGCCGAGGCACAAGTCATGCTCGGTCTGTTTTTTGAAAACGGATATGGCGTTGCAAAAAATGAAACAGAAGCTTTAAAGTGGTACCGGAAGGCAGCGGAACAGGGAAACGTTCTTGGCAAAAATAACGTTCGTCGTATAAGTCATGAGGGCTCCCAAAACCCTAACTAAATTGGAAAGGAGAGAAAAAGAATGAGACTCCGTGCGCGTGCCGGAGGTACGAATCCATGTTGAACGGAAAAAAGATCATCGTCGTGCTTCCCGCTTACCGAGCTGAAAAGACACTGTTACAAACTTATCAGGATATCCCCCGTGATATTGTGGACACGATTATCCTCGTGGATGATGCGAGTGATGACAGTACCGTTGAATTGGCCAAGCAGCTTGGTATTGAGATTTTTGTTCATGGTCAAAATATGGGCTACGGTGCGAACCAAAAGACTTGCTATAGAGAAGCACTCCGGGCTGGAGCGGATATCGTTGTGATGCTCCATCCGGATTATCAATATGACCCTCGCCTAATCATACCTATGGCTGGAATGGTGGCTTCGGGGATTTATGATGTTGTACTGGGTTCACGGATTCTTGGAGGTGGTGCGATGAAAGGAGGAATGCCTTTTTATAAGTACCTTTCGAATCGTTTTCTGACCTATGTTCAAAATCTATTAATGGCAACTAAACTTTCAGAATTTCATAGCGGATACCGTGCATTTACACGCAAGGTCCTTGAATCTCTTCCGCTATTGGCGAACTCCGACGACTACATATTTGATAACCAAATGCTTGCCCAAACCGTGGCACAGGAGTTCCGGATTGGCGAGATATCATGTCCTACACGATATTTTCCAGAGGCGAGCTCTATTAACTTGAATCGCTCCGTAGTTTACGGCCTGGGTGTGCTACAAACCAGCGTTACTTATTTCTTTTGGAAGTTGCATTTATTAAAATCATCCCTGTTCGATACCTCGCCGACAAAGTGCCTCAATCGCCCATATTACTCTCGTCCTGCAACTTCATTATTAGCCGAGTCTTCAAAAAGTTCGGAGAGTAAAGGCGATCAGGGGCCAAAAATCTAAATGTTAGGGTGATGAGAGGGTTTGGAGTAAGTCTTTAATGAAATGTCGAAATTGTGCTAAACCCGCATCGCCGGTTACTTGACCAGGAGACAGGCGGCGAAGTGGTTTTCGTTGACAGAAAAAAGAGGGGGATCAAAAGTTTCGCACTCCTTTATTTTTTTAGGGCACCGGGACTGGAATCGGCATCCGGCAGGAAGATCAATCGGGCTGGGGATATCTCCGCTCAATAAAATCTTTTGACCTTTCTTCTCCGGATCCGGAATGGGAATTGCGGAGAGGAGCGCTTCGGTATAAGGATGTTTCGGATTTCTAAAGAGTTCATCAGTCTGGGCCAACTCCACGATCCGGCCGAGATACATGACGGCCACCCGGTTGCTGAGATGGCGAACCATATTCAGATCATGGGCGATAAAGAGAAGCGACAAATTAAATTCTTTTTGCAGATCCTCCAGAAGATTGATAATTTGCGCTTGTATGGAAACATCGAGTGAGGAGATCGGCTCATCGGCGATAATTAACTTTGGCGAAAGCGCAATCGCTCTTGCAATTCCGACGCGTTGCCTCTGTCCTCCCGAGAACTCATGAGGATATCGTTTTACCGCATCGGGGTGGAGTCCGATCTTTTCAAGGAGCCGGAGTACTTTTTCTTTCCGCTCCGCTTTGTTCCCGGTTTTATGGATAATATAGGGTTCTTCGAGAATTTTTCCGATTGTCATTCTCGGATTGAGTGAAGAATAGGGATCTTGAAAAATGATCTGGATTTCTTTTCGAAGAGAGCGCATCCGTCCGCTCTCTGCCTTCAAAATATTCTCCCCGCGATAATAGACTTCCCCCGAAGTTGGTTCGATCAACCTTAATATCAGGCGTCCTGTTGTCGATTTCCCGCTTCCACTCTCTCCGACCAGACCCAGCACCTCGCCTTCTTGAAGTTCAAAGCTGACGTCGTCAACCGCGTGTACGGCTTTGTTTCCGGAAGAAAAAAACCCCTCCTTGACCGGAAAGTATTTTTTCAAATGGACGACTGAAAGGAGAGGAGGGATTTGATTCAAGAATGGACCTCTTTCAGGTGACAACTCGACCAATGGCCTTTCTCTTTTTCCTCCAGAATGGGGCTGTCGGTCTTGCAGACAGGCATGGCAAATGGACACCGTGGTTCAAAAGCGCATCCGGGGGGTAGATCTATCAGTCGCGGCACTACTCCGGGAATCGCTTTTAGGCGCCCTTTTTTTAATCCGTGGCCATCAAATCGGGGAAGTGATTCCAGGAGTCCTTGTGTGTACGGGTGAAGGGGATTGGCAAAAAGACTCCGGGTGGTGGCGAATTCAATCATTTTACCGGCATACATGACCGCGACGTCATCAGCCGATTCTGCAATAATGCCGAGGTCATGAGAAACCAGGAGCATTGCCATATGAAATCTATTCTTAAGGTCATGGAGAAGATTTAAAATCTGTGCCTGAATCGTCACGTCGAGAGCGGTCGTCGGTTCATCCGCCAGAATGAGTTTGGGATTGCAGGAGATTGCCATCGCAATCATCACCCTTTGGCGCATTCCTCCACTCAGTTGGTGAGGATACTCCTCAAACCTTTTATTTTCGGAAGGGATACCTACCAGTTTGAAAAGATCGCAAGTCTTTTCCCTCGCTTCTCTACGGGTCATCTTGAGATGCAGCCGGAGCATTTCAGCGACCTGTTCTCCGACAGTGAAGACAGGATTCAATGAGGTCATCGGTTCTTGAAAGATCATGGAAATCTCTTTCCCTCTCAATCTCCGCATCGATTCGCCGTCGAGCGACAGCAAAGGTTTTCCCTCAAAGAGGATCTCTCCGGAAACGATTTTCCCAGGGGGTGGAACCAGTCTCAATACAGAAAGAGAGGTCATGCTCTTTCCCGAGCCCGATTCGCCGACCAGTCCGAGGACTTTCCCTTTTTCAATATTAAAGGAAAGGTCATCTACGGCTTTCACGACCCCTTGCTGTGTGAAAAAATAGGTTTTCAGGTTTTTGATCTGAAGCAGAGGTTGTTCAGGAATGGTTGAGTTCATTTTATTTTTGGACGATTGATTTTAAAATGGGTTGGATTAAAAAAAAGAATTTTCAAAAAGGCCCGATTGCAAGGCCGCAGTTCCGAAGACGACGCAGGCGGGTCTTTTTCAAAATTCTCACACCTCGTCTTTTTTGGCCAGTGCCAGGTACACCCCCGCATCCTTTCCCTCCGGATCGATAGCTTGAGCCTCTTCCCACTCCACCCGGGCGAGGTTTGAGAAACCTTTTATATAGTAGGTGACGCCAAGCTGGATCATCGCCGGGACAAAACTGGGATTGACCTCCTTGGCCCTCATCAAAACCCTGATCGAATCATCCAGGCGCCCTTTTTCCCGGAGGGTGATCCCGACAAGCGTAATGATATCCACGAGATTGGGCCGGTGAGTAAGTGCCTTTTGAAATTCCTCAAGTGCCTGGTCGTAAAGTCCGAGATCTTTGTATTGTTCTCCGAGGCGCTTGTGTTCTGAAGCAAGTTTTCCCTGAATGAAGGGATCTATCGTATTGGGAGACGTTTGAACGATCTGAAGCGCCTTGTTAAATACCTCTCTCGCTTCGTCAAACTTTCCCATATCGTTGTATGTGACGGCAAGGTTTAATGAACATTCAGTATATTTCGAATTAATTTGGAGGGCCTTCTGAAAGAAATCGGAAGCGGTTTGAAAATCCCCTTTCAGGTGAGAAATGAGTCCCAGCTTGTTAAATATATCAGCATAACCTTTGTTGGTTCCTTTTAGCAATGAGAGATAAAGAGGCTCCGCTTCATCGAATTTCTTATCGTCGTAGAGCTGGCTCGCTTCTTTTAAAACCGCTTCGAATTCAAAACCCATTCAGAATGCCTTCGACAAGTGAATAAAAACCTCCGGTAGTCAATTTACTATAAAAGTGATAGAGTGTCAATGTGATGAAGATAAAAAGCGCTGAATTTATAAGTAGTTGCGTAGATGTCCGTTCTTTCCCAAAACAGCTTCTACCGGAAATAGCCTTTGTCGGAAGGTCGAATGTCGGAAAATCAACCTTGATGAACCGTCTCCTCAATAGACACGCTCTGGTGAAAGTAAGCGGAACCCCGGGAAAAACACAGACCATCAACTTTTTCTTGATTAATAAGGCTTTTTATTTTGTCGATCTTCCCGGGTACGGGTTCGCAAAAGTCCCAGAAACAATAAGGCTCAGCTGGAAAAAGATGATCGAGAATTACCTCTCGCGGCGTGAAAATCTGGTCGGTGTAGTTTTATTGATCGATATTCGGAGAAGTCCGATGAAGGAAGACCTCCAGATGAAAGATTGGCTCGCCTCATTTCAAATTCCTGCATTGATGGTGGCGACCAAGTCTGATAAATTAAAAACAGGTCAAAAAATAAAATCGCTGGCGATGATCTATGACACTTACCAGGCAGAACAAATCATCCCTTTTTCAAGCCTGACAGACGAGGGTAAGGAAGAGATCTGGAAATCGTTATCCAGGTTGATGAGAGATGCGCCCCAAGCTCATTTGGCAGCGGGCGGCGGAAGCGGGGAATAGAGAGGATCCAACTCGTACGCTTGATTAAAGGCTTCTCTTGAAAGATCCATTTTACCTTTTTCATAGTAGGCATAGCCGAGAAGATAATAGGCTTCTTTATATTCCGGGTTCGCCTCGACGGCCTTTTCCAAAGCATTGATCGCTTTCTCGTAGCTCTTTTTTTGATACCACTGTACCCCTTCCTGGTAATGAAGACGCGCCTCCTGGTTGTCGAACAATGGTTCGTCGGAAATTTCGGTCGGGACAGCGTCCGGAGAACGATTTTCATCTTCTGCCAATACGGGTATCACCATCAGACAAAACCCTGTCAACAACATAGATATCAATGATAAAGAGATTGATTTTGAGATGGCTTTCAACAAAGCTTTCATGGGCGAGCTCCCTGGTTATTAAAACTCGGGTCTTTTAACAATGGCATTTCAATTGTAGCACTTTTCCTTAAATTTGCCATCCATTCGCTCATGAGCTGTTCGCTCTTTTCCTGAAATAACTTTTCTTTGATTTGCGGTGACACTTCGTCAAGGGATCTGTATTTGGCGGGCTTCTGGGTCACCCGCAACAGATGGACTCCAAGAGGGGATTCAACCGGAGATGACCACTTCCCCGCTTCGGTGTTAAAGGCGGCCTCGTCCAAAACGGAGAGAAGTTCCCCTTTTTCAAAGGTGCCTAGCTCTGAAAGGGTCATCGCTCTGGAATAGTTCCATTTCTCTTTTATCAGGTCTTCTATCGGTTCTCCTTTTTGAAGTCTTCCGTAAAGGATATGGGCTTCCTCTTTCACCTTTTCTCTGGCGGGGCCGTCATCATCAGGTTTCCACTCAAATAAAATTTGAGAAATCTCCCGTTTTTCCGGAATCTTGAAAAGATCCAGGTGATTTTGGTAGTAGGCCTGAAGTTCTTTTTCCTGAATGACGACATCTTGCAAGATATCTCTCTGAAAAAGCTTTCGAATGAGAAGCTGAATTTTGATCTCCTCCGTCACTTTTTCAAGAGTCAGGTTTTCTTTTGCGAGACTTTTCTTGAAGGCCTCTTCATCCTTCAATCCGTTTCGAACCCGGGTTTCCTCTAAGGCCGCCTGAACCTCGGAATCGGTGACAGAGAGCCCTTTCTTGCGAGCCGCTTGAATCTCCAGCCTTTGGTCAATAATTTGATTAAGGAGCTGCATGAGCGATGTGGACTCTTTCTGACGTTCAATCTCGAGTCTGCCTTCCACTTCACTCAGGAGGATCGGCTCTGAATTGACGACTGCGGCAATCCTGTCGATTAAGATTTCTTTCGCGAGCAGGGGGCATGCAAAGAATACCATGGCCAGAGACAAAATGGCTAGAAACGGTTTAGTCAGGAACTTCATTTCGGAATCCCTTTCACGTTTAATGCATCAGGAAGAATTTGAATGTCAGTTCTTTTCCTGAGATCAATTGCCCATTTGGCGAATTCCTTATCCCTTCTCTCTTGAAAAAGGAGAGTTCTAATCCTGGGAGCTTCTTCGCTGAGGGAAGAAATTTTTCCATTCTGTTTTCCCTCTACCCTGAAAATATGGTAACCATACGAAGTCTTGATGATTGGACTGATTGTATTAATGGGTAAAGATAGCGTCACTTCAAAACCCTCCGGCATCTGATCTTTTGTGAGGATCCCTAGGTCGCCTCCAAGATCTTTGTCCGGGCTGATGGATCTTTCCAGTGCCAGCTTGGCAAAATCGGCGCCTTTGACCAGGGCGCTGCGGATCTCCCGGGCTTCTTTTTCGGTACCCACAAGTATTTGTCTGATCCTGACACCGGGTTTTAATTTATAGTCATCGAGGTGGCTATTATAAAACTCTTTGATTTCATCCGGAGTGGGTTCCGGAACCGTTTCTGTTGCCTTTTCTTCCAGTTTCTGAATGATCATATTATCGCTTATTTTTTGAACCCATCTCTCATAAGTCAACCCTTTTCCCTTTAAAAGTTCGTTAAAGTCGTTTTCAGAGTATTCCGCTTTGCTTTTTGTCAGAAAATCATCGAGCTCCGATTTCGAAACTTGGATATTTTTTCTTTTTGCCTCCTGAAGAAATGTCCGGGTTTGAATCAGTTGGTCAAGAAGATCACTCTTTAAGCGATCAAGGGCTTCTCCCTGAGGAACGGGCATTTCACTGCCGATTTCAGCGATCGCCTGGTTCAGATCGGAATCGAGTATTTTCTCGCCTCCCACGACGACCAGAGTTTTGGAGAGGGGATCGATCTGTTTCTTCTTGCATGAGGAGATAGAAAAAGAGAGAAAGATTCCCCCGATCAGGATCAGGAGTATTGGCAAGAAAGGAGAGAAATGGGAACGGGAGATCACCTTGTTCATTGAAGGAACCAATATACTATGGAACGAGAGGAAATGAAAGACCGAAGTAATCGAAATTCCCCGTTTCCAGGGCAAGCGCATTAAAAAAATCATACTCTTTTTCGAAAAACACCTAGTCTGTCGCTCTCCTTTTCTATTATAAAGTCGAGGCAGATTATCATGGTTTCAATATTTTTTGACGTTGTATGACTGCAATTATTAAAAATGGATTGGAGGCGTCTATGAAGAATCTCGCCGAAAGTTTCCAAGATCGTCTCTTCCGATTATGGAAATACCTGTTTTTCCTGTTTTTTTTTGGTTGGGGAACTCTCTTTTTTGGAATTTCTCACGCATCAGAAGTGTCACTCGATGATTTGAATAAGAATCCAGACCAATTCTACGGACAAACGGTGACGATGAGAGGAAAGTTAAGAATGATAGGGAAAAACTACTTTGATCCCTCTTCGAAATTTGTCATCGAAGACCACAACGGAAAGATGATTTCTGTCAAACCCTGGCTTCCGCTCGAAATTGCTCCAGCTTCTCCAAATCGTCCTTTAACAACGACCCCTATGCCGAAGATCATGAGTGATTATATTGGAAAAGAGGTCAAAATGACGGGAAAAGTCCAATTAAACGACAGCAGGCATGAACATGAAATAAGACCCGATCAGGTTGAAGAGGTGAACCCTTAAATTCGATTTCAAGCCGCTGAGGAGGCAGACCATGGCTCAAAAAACGTTTGTTCTTATCCCTTTCTGTCTGATATTAGGACTGGCTTCGATTCCGAATGCCTGGGCGCAACCCTCACCTGGGAATTGGAAAATCGCCTTTTTAATGATCGATTTTCCGGATAAACCCGGTCAATCGACCCAAAGTTATTTTAACACGCTTCTTTTTGGGAATCATCCATCAAATGCCCCTTTGGGGAGTATGAAGGATTTTTACAATGAGGTGTCATACGGACAATTGACAGTTTCCGGCCAGGTGAATAACGGTACGGTGAACTGGTATCGGATGCCCCATTCCTATTCTTCTTACATTAACGGTTCGTACTCACTTCTTTCTGATGCTATTCTAACGGCGACGAGTGCCGGATTTGATTTTGGTCCCTATGATCAGGACAATGATGGCTATGTCGACGCCATTATTCTGATTCATGCCGGGACCGGGCAGGAGAATACCGGCTGTAGTTGTGATATCTGGTCGCATATGGGGATCGATACTTCGATTAACACAAGTGGGATCGATTCACTTGGTCAGTCGGTTTATACAGGTCGATTCGCAGTCGTCCCGGAATGGTGGGGATCCGTCGGTTATATGACGATCGGAGTCATCGCCCACGAATTCGGCCATATTTTGGGCGTTCCGGATCTTTACGATCCCGATTACACCTCAAGCGGATTGGGAAATTGGAGCCTAATGGCTGGCGGAAGTTGGAACGGTAATTTGGGCAATCGTCCTGCCCATATGGATGCCTGGAGCAAAATAGCGTTGGGCTGGGTCAATCCGGTTGTCCCTCGAAATGCGGCGGAATTAAACTTGCCTCCGGTGGAAACAAATCCTGTGATTTATAAACTCCACACGCCGAGCCAGGAATATTTTCTTCTGGAAAATCGGCAGATGATCGGATTTGATGCCGCCCTCCCAGGTCCGGGACTCCTGATCTATCATGTCGATGACTTGATTTCAAGTGGTAATCGTCTGGAATCGTATCCCGGCTGTACTATCTGTACGTCCCACTATCAGGTCGGTCTGATACAAGCCGATAACCGATGGGACCTTGAACATGGTCTAGGCCGGGGTGACGCGGGGGACCCTTACCCCGGGACGAGCAATAATCTACAGTTTAATGATTCAAGCAGTCCTAACAGCCGGTCTTATCTCAATCAGAATTCAGGGATTGCTCTGAATAATATCACCCGGTCAGGGCTGAATATTCTAGCCGCCCTATCCGATCTTTCAGCACCTTTCACCTCTGATTTTCCCATCAGCCAGGCGCCGCACCAACAGACCAATCCCCATGTACAATTTGACGGAACAAATTACATGGTTGTCTGGGACGATTTCAGGAGCGGAGCCAATCAAGTCTATGCGGCTCGCGTCGATTCCTCTGGTTTGGTGCTTGATGCGGCAGGAATTCATATTGCAGATGGCAAACTGATGGACATGTCGTTTGACGGAACAAATTATCTGGTCCTCTGGGGAACGCCCAGACTAGGGGGATGGAATGACCTCTTTGTCACTCGCCTTTCAGTTTCTGGAACCGTGTTGGATCCGGTCGGAACTTCTCTAGGTGTCGGCAATCTAGCGCAAGTGGCGTTTGACGGAACGAATTATTTTGCGGTCTGGCTCGGAGGGTACTTTCAAATCTACGGAGCCAGGATTACGCCATTAGGCAATATCTTGGATCCTGGCGGATTTCTTTTGACCCCCGGGACAGATTGGAAAGATGTTCCGGCCATTGCCTTTGGCGGAGGGAACTATTTTCTGATTTGGCGAGATTCCCAGCCGGGCACAGGGATTGCCTCGACTTATGGCTCAAGAATGACCTCAGACGGAGCCCTACTGGACAACCCCCCGATTCTTGTTTCCAATGGGTGTTGTTTCAATACTGCGGTTATTTATCAGGGGAACGGTTTTCTTCTGTTGTGGGGAGGATTAGGAGTTCGGGTCGACAAACAAGGAAATGTGCTTGATCCGGTACCACTCGTCCTGCCCAATAACGGCACTTCTACCAGTGTTGCTTTTGATGGATTAAATACGCTGGTGACGTGGCAAGATGCCAGTGGTAAAGTTCTCGGAAATTATGTTTCACCCAATGGGACAATTCTAAACGCCAGCCCGGAGGTGATAGCGATTCCATATGCCCGCACGGATTCTGCGGCGGTGGGTCCCGGAAATAATGGCATTCTGGTGGTTTGGCCTGACTGGAGGAATGAACCTGCAGCCAATCCAAATTTGATCTGGTCGACCTGTGAATTGGATTCCGCCTTCTATATTCCGGCTCTCTGCAATGTGGATCTCTACGCCAATTTTGCCCCGACGATTTATAGCGTTTTGTCGGTGAATAAAACAGGCGCCGGCACGGGTTCCATCCAATCAAATCCAGCCGGTATTCAATGTGGTACCATCTGTTCAGCCTCATATTTGAACGGAACATCCGTGTCCCTAACAGCCGTACCAGACGCGGGCTTCTATCTTTCAGGTTGGAACGGCGGATGTAGCGGAACCTCTTTGAACTGCACGATTACCGTTACCGCGCCGACGTCCGTCTCTGCCAGCTTCGATCCGATCACTTTCAATTTGAGTCTGACCAAAGCAGGAGGTGGAAGCGGATCGGTTTCCTCATATCCTCAAGGGATTAATTGCGGTTCGGTCTGTAGTGCAACGTTTGTCAATGGGACGGTCGCAGTATTAACCGCAAGCGCTCTTTCAGGATCGGTATTCACTGGCTGGAACGGTGTGTGCAGTGGGACGACAACGACTTGTACTTTGACTCTGAATGCAGATGTTTTAGTAACGGCGAATTTTGTCAATGTCACTGCAGCCCCGGATTTGATTTCGACGCTTCTCACCGTTACCACGACGGGTAGCAACATAGTCATAACCGACCGTATTCGAAATCAGGGAAATGGAGCCGCGGGACCGTTTACTGCAAGTTTTTATCTTTCTGTTGATCCCGTTTTCCAGAATGGCTCGGACATATTTGTTTGCAGTCGAAATATTGTGTCTCTGGCCGCGGGATTATATGATCCACCAAGCACCAACGCCAAGACAACCTGCCCGGTTCCAGCCGGAGTTTTACCCGGAACCTATTATCTAATTGAAGTAGTTGATTCCGGATTCCAAATTGCTGAAAGCAATGAATTCAATAATACCCGATACACTACAACCTCGTTATATGTGGGTCCTGACCTGATACCATATTTATTAACCGGCACCATCAGCGGAAGCAATCTGATCATTACAGACCGCGTTCGAAATCAAGGGAACGTGGACACAGGGCCGTTCAGAATCAGTTATTATGTTTCTGGTGATACGATTTACCAATCGGGAACTGATATCTTCGTTTGCAGCCGAAGTCTGTCTTCGTTGCCGGCTGGCACCTATGATCCTCCGAGCACGAATGCTACGACGACTTGCCCCATTCCGGCGGGTATTTCGGCGGGTCCCTACTACCTGGTTTCTGTAACTGACTCCGAAAGCATGGTTCCTGAGAGTAATGAAAGCAACAATGTCCGGACGACGACCAACTTATTAAATATTGGCCCGGATCTTTTCCCGGTTTATTTCACCGCGACAAAGTCGGGGACAAATTTGATTATTCGGGATCGCGTTAAAAATCAGGGAAACGTGAATTCAATGACCTTTACAATCAGTTTTTACCTCTCTGCTGATACGGTTTATCAGCCCGGAAACGATACCCTGATTTGCAGTCGAACTGTTGCTTCGTTGGCAGTGGCAATGTTCGATCCACAATCTGCAACCTACACGACAACAACCTGCCCGATACCAGCAGGCGTATCACCGGGTTCCTACTATGTTATCTCTGTCGATGATTCGGGGAACAGGGTGTTGGAAAATAACGAAACAAATAATTCTCGTGCTACCACCGGGGTTATAACGATTCCGTGATTTTTCATTCGGGCTTGGAAATAGAGTCCGTCTATAACAGGGAATGGAGACATTGGGTCACTTCAGATAAAATCTGATGGATCTCCTCTTCTTTCAGGAGGAGCTGAAAAGAAAATTCAGGAATCAGACGAATTTTCGGATTTCGGGTCAGTTTTTTAATGACCTCAATCGAGATTTCATGGCTTGAATGAAGGGTAAAATAAATTCCTTTTGAATTTCGATCAATTCGTTCGATTCGGAGCTGTTTAGCCAGAATCCGGATGCCAACCAGTTTGAACAGAAGTCTGACTTCTTCGGGAACCGGACCAAACCGGTCTCTCAATTCATCTTGAATCTTTTCTATTTCCTCTTCTTTATCTGTTGAAGAGAGTCTTTTATAAAAATAGAGCCGCTGATAAGAATCAGGAATGTACTCTTCCGGGATATAGGCCGAGACCCCCAGCTGCAAGGAAGGATTAAACTCTTCCTCCACTTTCTTACCGCGAAGTTCAGCCACACAATTTTCAAGCATCTTGATATAGAGCTCGAAGCCAATTGAGGCGATTTCTCCCGACTGCTGGGTGCCGAGAAAGTGGCCGGCACCCCTGATTTCCAGATCCCGGGCAGCGATTTTAAATCCGGCGCCCAATTCTGTGAACTCCTGGAGGGCCCGCAAACGTTTTTGGGCCTGGTCCGACAATGCCGACTGATTTTCCACAAGCAGAAAAGCATAAGCTTGTTGTCCGGATCGCCCGACTCGTCCCCGGAGCTGATAAAGTTCTGAAAGTCCAAAATGGTCAGCCCGGTTAATGATGATCGTATTGGCTCTCGGAATATCGAGACCTGATTCAATGATTGTCGTGGAAAGGAGGATCTGATATTCCCCCCGGATGAACCGCTTCATCACCTCTTCCAGCTGATGCTCGTTCATTTGGCCATGAGCGATGCCAATCGCCGCCTCCGGCACGAGACTGGTGATAAAATTTCCAATTTTTTCAATTCCCACCACCCGGTTGTGCACAAAAAAGACCTGACCGTTTCGATCGATTTCCCGCTTGATAGCTTCCCGGAGAATTCTTCGGTCAAGATGGGTCAAGATGGTACGTATGGCAAGCCGGTCCGCGGGTGGGGTCTCAATCACGGACATATTTCTCAAGTTCATCAGCGACATTTGGAGCGTGCGTGGAATCGGGGTTGCCGATAAAGTCAGGACATCGATCGATTTCTTGAGCTGTTTGATTTTCTCTTTATGGAGAACTCCGAATCTCTGCTCTTCGTCGACGATTAGAAGTCCGAGATCATGAAAGTGGAGGTCTTTTTGTAAAACACGATGGGTTCCGATTAAAATATCGATTGTTCCTTCGAAAACCCCTTTGACGATTTGTTTCTGTTCTTGGGTCGAACGAAACCGGCTTAACATTTCCACCTTGACGGGAAAAGGCGCGAATCGGCTAGAAAAATTATTGAAATGTTGTTGCGCAAGAAGAGTTGTCGGGACAAGGATCAGAACCTGTTTGTTGTCTTTGACCGCTTTAAAGGACGCCCGCATGGCAACTTCTGTTTTGCCGTATCCGACATCGCCGCAGATCAGACGATCCATTGGCTTATCTTCCTCCATGTCGCGGAGGACATCCTCAATGGCTCTCAACTGATCGGGAGTTTCTTCAAATTCGAAGGAAGCGGCAAATTCCTGGCTCATTTCATTCTCGGGAGAAAATGCGAATCCCCTTGCAATCTCGCGTGAAGCATAGAGGTCGAGAATCTCCCGAGTCATGGTTTCAAGCGTCTTCCTGACTTTTTGTTTGCGCGCTGACCAACCCGACCCACCGAGTTTGTCGAGTACAGGTAGCGTTCCTTCCACCCCGTTGTATTTTGAAATCACTTCAAGGCTGTCGAGCGGGACGAAGATTTTGTCATGACCCTTGTACTCGATCATGAGAAAATCAGAAGTGATTCCGTCGATCGTCAGATGTTTTAGCCCCAAATACTGTCCGATACCGTGATTGGCATGAACCACCAGGTCGGATATCTTAAGATCTTCAAATGAAGAGATAAATGATTTACTTTTTCTCCTGGCAGGTGTTCTGCTTCGCGGAACTTTTCCAAACAGATCTTCCTCAGTCAAAAAAAGGGTGGCGAGCTCCTTGTCGTAAAACCCGGACGAAAGAGTTCCTAAGGTGAGATAGAGAGGGGACGGTGAGGGGGACGGCACTTCTGATCTGGAATACCGGCTGACGGGAAGAAGATGTTCCATGCTGATATTCATCAAACGGACAAGCCGACTTTCCGTATGGCAAACGAGAAAAACGGTTTCTTTTTTTCGGAGCGCGTCCAGTAATTCGGTTATTTTTTGAAACGTTAGACCCGGAACACCCAGGCCAATCTGCGCGGGCGATTGAATAGCGAATGAGATTTTCTCTTTTCCGGTTCGCGATGATTCGAATTGAAGAGCACTCCAATGGATTGCAGGGCAGTTCTCAGCCTCCCGCAGGAGCTCCTTTGCGCCGTGATACAATTGCTGGGGCGTTTTGACCTGCAGACGACGGTCTAATGCCTGTGCATAATATTCGAATATCTCCCCTTCAAACTCCATCAGCTCTTTTTCGACTTTAAGAGGTTCGTCCAGAATCAAAAGAGGCGCTACTTTGAAATAGGAAAACAGGGAATGATTCTCTTTCCGAAGAGCTCCTTTTTTTTTGTTCAGGATTGGCCAAAGCTCAACTTCCTCATGCGGCAGAACTGATTTTTGGTCAAAGGGATTGAAACTTCGGAGAGACTCAATGAGGTCCCCCTCCAGCTCGAGCCGGACCGGCAGGTCTTTTTCGATGGGCCAGAAATCCACGATCCCTCCCCGGTGGGAAAACTCTCCCGGTGTTTCCACCATATTCGCGGGTTCAAACCCGAGTTCAATCAGTTTATCGAGAAGGCTTTCTTTTGGAAAAGATTCGAATAAATGCAGAACCAGAGAAGATTTTTGAAAAGTATCAGTTGAAGGAATTTGAGACATGAGAGACTGGGACGAAGCCACCACCAGGGTGCTCTCGTCGGCCCTTAACTGGACTAAATGCCGCAGTGTTCTTGTTCTTTCGGATAGGATGGCGGGAGGCGGATCGACCTGCTCATAGGGAACGATTTCAAGCGACGGAAAATAAAATATTGGTTTTTCCATCTCGAAGAAAGAGAAGAAAAATTGAATATCGCTGATCAGCTTTTCCCCTTCTTCGGAAGTCGGCGTGATAATCAGAAGAGAGCGATTTATCTCTTTAGAAAGGGAAGCGGCGAAAAAAGCCTTGAAGGAATCAGGAATGCCCTCCACCTCAATCGGCACCTTAAGGGGAGAAACGCCGATTTTACGGACGATCTGCCGAATCTTGTCACTGGTGAGCTGAACCATAGCGCGCCAGAATTTTTTCGATCAGCTGGGTTGTGGAATATCCTGGAGTCAGGGCGATCGAAACGACCTTTCCTCCTTCTTTTTCAACAATATCCCGTCCGATGATCTGATTGACGCCCCAGTCTCCTCCTTTCACCAGGAGATGAGGTTTTATAAGGGAGATCAAACCAGCGGGGTCTGGTTCGCCGAAGGAGGTGACAAAATCAACGCATTCCAGTCCAGAGAGCATTTCGAGCCGGTCTCGTTCCGGGGTGAGTGGCCTCAATTTCCCTTTCAATTTCCGAATCGAATCATCGCTATTGATGCCGACGATCAAAATGTCCCCCATCTCCTTTGCTTCCATCAGGTAATGAAGATGCCCGGGATGCAGAAGGTCGAAACAGCCGTTGGTGAAGACGATCGTCTTGCCTTTCTTCCTTAACTCCATCGCGATTTTCGAAAGTTCTTCGGCCGGCCTGATTTTTTGATTAAGTTTCACGGGAAGAGGATTTCAGAGAAAGGTGTTCAAGGATGCCCGCCGCCAGGAGTGGAACCATGATCTCATGGTGGCCCGTCAATCGGTATCCTTTCCCGCCCTGGAGGGTTGGACGATGGACGACATTGGTAACCGGACGGTAATGTTGAAGAAAATCCATATTGATCGTTGTAAAATGATCGACCTGATACTTCAGATTCCTGGCGACTGTAAGGGCTTTCAGGAAAACTTCCGGCATAATCACGGAAGATCCGATATTCAGGTAAACCCCTCCTTCCAGCTGGCTGACGACAGACGTAAGTCGATGGAAGTCCCTCAGAGAACCCAGTCCAATCGCTGCACCATCGGCTGAGGGATGCATATGAATGATATCGGTCCCGACTGCAACATGGATTGTTACCGGAATTCCGAGACGTACTCCAGCCGCAAGCAGGGAGTTCTGGCGGTACAGGAATGACTCGTCCAGGAGTTTTTTCCCAACCGCTTCTCCGATTCCTAAACCTTCTTTTACTCCCTCGGAAATAAACTGGTTCAAAACTTTCCCGGTTTCCTCGGCCATTCCGAAGGCGCCATCGCTCAGTTCTGCCGCCACATCTTCCGATGTGTGGCCGATAAAAGCGAGTTCAAAATCATGAATAATACCCGCTCCGTTCATCGACAGGGCGCTGATTATTCCTCTTTCCATTAAATCAATCAGAATGGGATTCAGGCCGACTTTAATCGGATGGGCTCCCATCCCGATCATCACAACTTTCCCCTGGCGGTGGGCCGTCGAGATTGCAGCGATCACCTCTTTCAGATCACCTGCGGCAAGGATTGGCGGAAGCTGATCGAGGAATTTTTGAAGAGTGTTCCCCGTCTTATGCGGAATGGCCTCATCCGCCAGTTTGACTTTGCTTTTTCTGCTTTTTATCGAGTAGGTTTTGATTTGATTTAAATCAAGCGAAGGAAATTTCTTCATAACGCAGGTGATTTAAGAGACCCGTAGAGAACTTCGTCTACCAATTCGCAGATCACATGTCCGAGCGTAATATGGGTCTCCTGGATTCGGGCCGTAACAGTCGACCGTACCACAAATGCAAGATCGGCGAGCGGAGCAATCTTTCCTCCCTTTCCTCCCGTAAAGGCGATAATTTTCATCCCTTTTTCCTTAGCGGCAAGTGCCCCTTTCACCACATTGGGAGAATTCCCGCTGGTACTGATAGCGACGGCGATATCCCCCTCCTGGCCGAAGGTTTTAATCTGGCGAGAAAATATTTCGGAATAGTCGTAGTCATTGCCAATACTGGTCAGGACCGCCATATCGGTTGCCAGGGCAAGCGCAGGGAGGCCGGGCCGCTCGATCTTGAATCGATTTACGAACTCCGCGGCGAGATGGGAGGCATCGGATGCGCTTCCCCCATTGCCAAAAAAGAAAATTTTGAGGCCCTTCCTAAAAGCTTTGACCGTGAGAGTTACCGCTTCCTCAATTTTTTCAGAGTGAGTCTCAATAAAGTCTTTTTTTGTTTCGATGCTTTGATCAAAAATCTCGCGTATTTTGTTTTGTATTGGCGTCATCTTTTTCTTTAAGGAAATATCTTATTGGGTAATTACGTTTCCGAATGTTTTCGTGAGCTCGTTGAATCAATTCTGTTCATTGAGATTGATAAGAAAGTTCGATACGCAAGGCCGCAGTTCCGAAGGCAAGGGAAACGTACGGATTGGGTACGTTGACGAGTCTGAGGAACGAGAACAGAGCAGATGGACTTTATAGTCAATCTGACTCAGTCGGATTCGGGCTCGGCATTGCCATGTTTGTGCGTGACCTTATCTTCATTATAAATCTCTTCCAACTCCTCCTCCAGCAACTCCGCTTCATTGGGCACCTTGATCAGCGGAATGGTAAGAGGGATTGATTTTTTGGGAGGTGAATCCTCTTTTTTGATATCGTCGCCCATCAGTTTCCTTCCCTGCCATCTTTTAATAATGATAAATCATAACACTTTTGTTTTTCCTAATACAAGTCTATCGCGAGAACTTCGTCGATAGGCAGAAAATTCCCTGGGTAGGCAACTATCCCCCGGGCCCAGTTTCGAAGTTCGGAGAGGCAATTTCGGCATCTCCTTGTAATTCAAGGAGAAACCAGTTTCTCACCATTTGGCACTTCGATTGCAAGGAGGTTTACCGAGAAAGGTTGAAATATGTCCGAACCATTCATCACCCGACCGACAAATCACTTTGAAAAGTTGTTGAACAGACCCGATTCGGGTTTGGAGGCCCTGCGACCCAACATGAAGAAACACCAGGAGGTTTTTACCCTTCCTCCAAGCAATGATCATTTCCGGAAAAATTTGAAAAGTCCAGAATCGAAAGAGGAGGAAGTGCTCAAAACTGAAAAAAATGGAAATGGTGATTCAATTCAAAGTGTGGATAAATCTCCTTCTCCGGAGACTTTGTCAATAAACCCCGTAATCCCGTCAGCGATTTCGCTAAGTCTGCTTTCTGAATCTATCCCGGACCCGGCCGCTGAAATCTCAACTGGATTTCAGGGAGGAGTCATTCTCCAGGGCGGGGGAGCACCTTTTTTATTACCACCGGATTTAAAATTGACCCCGGGGGGCACAAGCCCCTTGGAAGAAAATACCGGGGAGATGCTTGATGTTTACTCTCAGAATGATGCCAAGAATGAACTCTCCCTTTCGAATCCGGGGAGCCAGGCTCCGGTTACAAGTGCTACCCAGAGTGATACAATTCGGTCCGATCGAAAATCCGAGGCAACGTTATCACTGGAGGCATCCGGCTCCGAAATGGGGATTAATCCGATTTCAGTGGGAAAAAAAGGAGAACAAAAAAGCGAGGCTGAAAATAGTCGTAATGAAAATAAAAACGAAAACCAGCAGGATCAGAACCCGTCCACGGACCTTTTTTCTCGCCTTTCTTTGGAAAGGCCGCATGAAGGGAGTTTAAATCAGAACGCTTATTCGGTTCAACGGACAGGAGGAGATCAGTCCGCTCTGTCAATGCAGGCACTTCCACCCGGAGAGAAGGAGATATTACAGCAATTAACCGGTTGGTTATCGGCTCATCGAAGCAATGAACTTCAGACCATCAGATTAAAGCTCGCTCCCGAATCTTTAGGAGCAATACAGATCGATCTCTCCGTTCAGAATCAACAGGTGAAGGCGGATATGATTGCTTCGACCGAACAGGTTAAAGAGCTATTAGTCAGACATCAGGATCTTCTGAGAAACGGTTTGGCGGACAATGGATTACGAATCGACCAATTGACCGTTCGTCTTGAAGAGACCGCCCAATTCCAGGCTGGAGGGTCCATGAACTTTTTCAAGGGATTTTCTCAAAGGGAAAATTCCCCAACCCAGGCTTTCTGGAATCAAAGCGAGACCTCGACTCCAATATCCCACGCTCCATTACCGGTGGATCGCACATTGGTATACTCTGAAGGCAAGCAGGGGAGAGTCAGCATCTATATCTGATTTTAACAATGGAGGAAAAATAGAAAATGTCTACCGTACCCGTAACAGCAACGACACCGAATCCGATAGGCACCCCTCCAGTCGGAATTAACACACTGGGTCAGAATGCCTTTCTAAAATTATTGACGACACAACTCAGATACCAGGATCCTCTGAAGCCGATGGACAATACCCAGTTCGTCTCTCAATTATCGCAATTTAGCCAGCTCGAACAACTTACCAATCTCAATCAAACGATGACGACGATGGGGAGCAATTTTTCAACAATGAATAACAATCAGGTCGTCAATCTGCTTGGAAAAAATGTCATTGCGCAGGGAGGAACTGTCTCCCTCAATGGTGGTACGGCTCCATCGCTCTTCTACACGCTCAACGGAAATGCTTCCGCCGTAACACTTTCAATAACCGATTCGACAGGGAACCTCGTTCGGACAATCGATATGGGGCCCCAGGCATCAGGAAGACAATCGGCTTCCTGGGACGGTTTGAATAATGCGGGGACCGCTCTTCCCCAGGGTGATTACCAATACAGTGTTTCCGCAAAAGATACGACCGGTAACGCCGTTTCGAATACAACCTATACGCAAGGACTTGTGAGCGGGATCACCTATAATAATGGAGCCGCCTATTTAATTGTCAACGGGACAATGATTCCTGCATCGGGTCTGCTTCAGATAAATTGAAAGAAAAGAATGTTCATAACAAAAATCATGATTACTAACAGTCTAACCAAATTAATAATGTTCGATCTTCAGGATGGACTGTTTCAACATCCTGGAACAAAACAAAAAAGGAGGAGATAATGGCTATTCTATCAACACTCTCATCGGGGGTCAGCGGTCTCAATGCCTACGGAGAAGGACTTTCTGTCGTTGGAAATAACATTGCGAATATGAATACGGCAGGGTTCAAGGATGGTTCGGCTTCATTCGCCGATATCGTCAGTTCAAACCTTGCAGGAGGAACTTCATCTTCTCAGGTCGGAAGAGGGGTGTTTGTGGATGCGGTCACAACCAATTTTGGGCAAGGGTCATTTGAAACGACTTCGAACGGACTCAACCTTGCCGTCGACGGGAGTGGAATGTTTCTGGTGGCGGACGCAGCCGGTGCGGTCAATTACACACGAAACGGCACATTCCAGCTCGACAAAAACGGCATGATGGTCAATCCGGAGGGCCTCTTTGTTCAAGGTTATCAGGCAAATGCGGCGGGTGTCCTTTCGGGGCAGCTCGGCAGTCTCAATCTGGGAGCGACGGCTTTTCCTCCGCTTGCAACGGCCAATCTGACTCTGGCAGCAAATCTCAATTCGTCAAATGCGGTGACCGGTCCCTTTGTTCTGGCCAACGCCTCTCAGACATCGAATTTTTCGACCGGAATGTCAATATTTGACTCTCTTGGTAATAGCCATCAGATTAATTTTTATTTTACCAAGACTGCGGCCAACACTTGGGCGTGGAATGGCGTGGTCAATGCCGCTGACTCGGTGAACGGCATCGATGAAGTTCAGGCGCGCGGCACCTTGTCTTTTAATTCTAATGGTGCTCTGACAGCCCAAAGTGCTACAACGTATCTTTCAAATGCGGTTGCTGCCACTGGATTTAATTTTTCAGGAGGAGCAACGGCCAATCAAGCGGTTACATTTAACTTTGGAACGCCACTTCCGGGTGGTACGGGCCTGAATGGAATTACTCAATTTGCCGGAACGTCAGCAATCTTGAATTTGACTCAGGATGGATACGCAACCGGTTCGCTCGAAAGTGTTTCAATTGGAAAGGATGGGACGATATCCGGACTTTTTACCAATGGTAAGAACAGGACTCTGGGGCAGGTCGCGCTCGCCCGGTTTAACAGCCCGGAAGGACTCTCTCACCTCGGAAATAATCTTTTTGGCGCCACTGCCGATTCAGGCGCTCCGATAGTCGGGACGCCCGCCGCGTCAGGTCTTGGTACGATTCTGGCCGGTTCCCTTGAATTATCCAATGTCGATCTGGCGGAACAGTTTACAAAGATGATTGAATTCCAACGTGGATTTGACGCAAATTCTAAAGTCATCACGACAACCGATGATATGCTTCAAACCTTGGTCAATATCAAAAGGTAGGGAGTAAACAACAGAGAGAAGGAGGATTCGCCTCCTTCTCTCCCTTCTGTTCGATAGAGATCCAATCCGTCTGTCAATAAATTGACAGAGTCCTTCCTCCGCTTGACACACATTCTCTTAAACCGGCCTGAAATCAGTTTAAATTACGTCCATCTCTTCTTCGCTAACAATAATATTCAATTATTTCAATCCCTTTTATCCTCAGTGACATGAACTATAGAATGGCATGGACGTTGCAACATGCCGAACTGGAATCTTTTAATTAGAAAGGAAAATAATGGCAGACGAACCGAAGAATAAGGAAAAAGAGGGGGAGGAGAAGGGAGAAGCTCCTAAAAAGAGTTCGAAAACGAAGCTGATCATCTTTATCGTCCTCGGAGTTGTTCTTGTAGGAGGACTGGTCGGAGGGGGTCTCCTGTTTTTTAAACGGAGTTCAACGGCCGAAGCCAAGAAAACGCCGACGAAGGAGGAGGTCAAGGCAGAAACGAAAAAAGAGGCCGCAAAACAGGAGGATAATATTTCGATGTTTTCCCTCGATCCTTTTGTGGTCAATCTCGTCAGTAATCCTTCCGAAATCCGTTACCTGAAGGTGACCATAAAACTTCAGCTTGCAAAGGCCGATTACACTCAGGAGATGACGGATCATCTCCCGCAGATCCGGGACGCGTTACTGATCCTCCTGAGCAGTAAAGATTATGTGGCGCTACGAACAGTCGAAGGAAAGATGGAGCTCCGGGACGAAATTCTGGAGAGAGTCAATCGGATCGCCAAAGGGGACAAGGCAAAGGCCGCCTACTTTACTGAATTCGTCATACAATAGGGAATTTGTTTATCTTAAATGGTGTTGAATCTGACGAGAAGGGCTATTGGTCAAACCGCGGGAGCCACGCGGACGGAACGTACAGATTCAGTACGTGAGTCTTGCTGAGCGACGAGAACGACGCCAATGACTCGTTGTTGTCAGATGAGGAGAAAATAATATGGCAGATAAAGTTCTTTCTCAGGCCGAGGTCGACGCCCTCTTAAGGGGAGTCACCGATGGCAGCGTCAAGACTGCCGAAAAAACACCTCCTCCAACGGGGGTGAGAACCTATGACCTGACCAGTCAGGAGAGAATCATACGGGGTAGAATGCCGACGCTCGAGATTATCAATGAGCGTTTTGCACGATTTTTTCAAGTGTCACTCTCTTCGACGATACGTAAAACGGTCGATTTTTCCCCTCAATCAATCGGTGTGACCAAATTTAATGAATTTATTAGGAAGGTTCCTGTGCCCAGCAGCCTGATCGTTCTTAAGATGGAACCGCTCCGGGGGAATGCGCTTCTCGTGCTGGATGCGAGCCTCGTTTTTATTCTACTCGATTATTTTTTGGGAGGAAAGGGCCAAACTTATGTCAAACCGGAAGGAAGAGACTTTACCGCGATTGAACAAAAATTCATACAGAAACTTCTTGAGATGATTCTATCAGACCTTGAAAAAGCCTGGAACCCGGTCTATCAAACCAAAATTTCCGTGGTCAGAAGTGAAATTAACCCTCAATTTGTCATGATCGTGGCTCCGACCGAAGTCACTGTGACCATCACCTTCAAGGTTGAGTTAGAAGATAAGAATTTCGATCTTTTTCTCTGTCTTCCTTATCCTACGATAGAACCGATCCGGGAGAAACTCTATGGAGGATTTCAGAGTGATCAGCTCGAAGTCGATAAGGGCTGGGGAGATCGATTTAAAAGCCAGCTCGAAGGGTGTGCCGTCGATATGATGGCAGAGCTGGGAACAGCGACTCTTTCACTTCAGGAAGTCGGTCAACTTTCAAAAGGTGACGTAATTCTTCTGGATAGAGCGGTCAATGACGAACTGGTATTGAAAATTGAAAACCGGCCCAAATTTTTAGGACACCCCGGTGTGTCTCATGGGAACACTGCATTTCAGGTGACCCGGATTATTCGTTCACAGGAGGAGGTCAAAAATGGCTAATGAAGCAGGAGCGGCTCCCACACCCGTTCAGGGGAACTCCGCAGGAACAGAAAAAAAAGCAACTCCCGAAGCAAAACCGGCATCATTTTCTCCGGTGCAGGATAAAAAGGGGGGAGACTCCTTGAATAATATCGAATTTATTTTGGATGTCCCCCTCAGGATTAATGTCAATCTCGGTGCAGCCAGAATGGTGATTAAAGACCTGCTCCAGCTTGGTCAGGGATCCGTGATTGAACTTGAAAAACTGGCCGGCGAACCCATGGATGTGATGATTGGAGAAAAATTGGTTGCCCGGGGAGAGGTCGTTGTGGTCAATGATAGATTTGGCGTGAGGTTGACGGATATTGTGAGCCCGACGGAAAGAATCAAACAGCTCAACAAGTAGTGGATTCTTGGATAAAGGCTCAACTGCGTCGTTCTCGAATCTCGGCTTCCTCAACGTATATTCAACATACGCCTCGGTCGCCCCGATTCTGCGGCCTGGCATTTGACGCCTTACTCAGAGAATCAAAAAAAGGCATGACATGGATATTGTAACCGCTCTGATTAAAATGATTTCGGCACTGGCGATCGTCTTCGGATTGATGGCGCTCACTGCATATGGTGCCCGCCGTTTCCTGGCATCCAGAATCGGAACGCCCGGTAACGGCCCGCTCATGAAAGTTCAAGCGTCGATCAGTCTCGGGGTTAAGAAGGAAATCGCACTGGTTGAAGTCGGAGGGAACTTCCTCGTCGTAGGCGTGACGCCAAATCAGATCTCACTACTGATCCGGATTGAGAAAGAGAATCTGGTTTCGCCCCCTTCACTGGAAGAGAAAGGAAGCGTGGCATGATTAAGCGCTTCTTAATCGGGATCCTCACTGGAGCAGTCTTGGTGGTTTTGATTTACCCGGTGTCTGCCGCTCAGGTCACTTCAAAGGATGCCGGACCCTCGATCTCGATTAATATGGGAAACGGCCAGCCCGCAGAACTATCAGTCGTGATACAGATCATGACCCTGCTGACGCTGCTCACTCTGGCTCCGGCAATCCTGATGATGATGACTTCCTTTATCCGTATTGTCGTTGTCTTTTCATTTCTCCGTCAGGCTTTGGGTACCATGCAGTCTCCACCCAACCAGGTCATTATTAGTCTGGCGCTCTTCCTGACTCTTTTTATCATGACGCCGGTATGGCAGAAGATCAATCAGAACGCCTTGCAACCCTATCTCAAGCATCAAATGAGTCAAAGCGACGCTATAACTCAGGCCGAAGGGCCACTCAGGAGTTTTATGTTAAAACAGGTGAGAGAAAAGGACCTGGCGCTCTTTGTCGAAATTTCCAAAATGACTCCTCCGAAGGAGCCTTCGGATATCCCGATGCAAGTCATGATTCCAGCGTTTATGATCAGCGAACTGAGAACGGCTTTCCAAATCGGTTTTTTAGTATACCTACCGTTTCTCGTCATTGATCTGGTGGTTGCGAGTGTCCTGATGTCCATGGGAATGATGATGCTTCCTCCGGTGATGGTTTCGCTTCCATTTAAGCTCATTCTCTTTGTTCTATCTGACGGCTGGTACCTGGTGGTCGGATCACTCGTCAAAAGTTTCGGCACTTAGTGGATGTTGAAAAAACTTCATTTGCTTTGTTCTCGTTGCTCGGCAATCCTCACGTACGTTTCATGTACGCTCCGGTTGCCTCACTCCTGCGGCCTTGCAACTGAAGCTTTTTGAACATCCTTATCGAAAAGGAAAAATATTATGACACCGGAGTTTGTCATAGACATTGGTCAACGCGTCATCGAAATCACCCTTCTCCTTTCAGCGCCGATTTTGGTGCTGAGTTTAGTTGTGGGCCTACTGGTTTCGCTGTTGCAGGCGGTGACGCAGATTAACGAAGCGACACTGACCTTTTTCCCCAAGATTGTGGTTGTGGCGATCGCACTCGTGGTTTTCATGCCTTGGATGTTAACAACCCTGATTTCATTCACGACGGAGATGCTCGCCAGTTTTCCACTTGCAATGCATTAAAAAAAGGTGCGATGGAAGAATTTGTAAAATATATCATTAGAAATGAAGTTCTCTTTATATTTGTATTAGCGAGAGTCTCCGCTTTCCTGGTGGCGATTCCAGTTCTGGATGGCACGATGATTCCGAATTCTTTCAAGATATTTCTGGCTTTTTCCATTTCGTTGATACTTCTTCCTCTGGTCCATATCACTACGCCTCCGGTCGAAATGCTCCCACTCACTCTCGGTCTTCTGGGGGAGGTTCTCATGGGATTGGTCATTGGATATGGTGCCCGCGCTATATTTACAGCGGTAGAGATCGGTGCCGAATTGAGCGGTCTTCAAATGGGATTTGGCATTGCTAATATCTACAATCCCCTTTCCGGGCAGACCGATTCGGTCGTTGGAAGATTCGAATTGATGCTTGCATTCCTGGTCTTCTTCGGAATAAATGCGCATCATATTCTCATCCAGACATTGGTACTCAGTTTCTCGATTGTCCCATTCTCAGGTCCGGTTATGTCGGGTGCTGTCATTCAACATCTGATCTCGATAACCGGCAATATGTTTCTCATCGGAATGAAGATTGCTGTTCCGGTGACGATCACACTTCTACTTGCCAATGGCGCTCTCGGGCTACTTTCCCGCCTTGTTCCACAGATCAATGTGTTCATGACCAGTTTTGCGGTGACGATCGGCCTCGGTTTGATCGTCCTGGGTGCTTCCCTGTCCGTTTTGGTGACTTTGGTCCGAAATCAAATGTCCGGTTTAGACGGCGTTCTCATCACCCTATTGCGTGAAGTTCGGGGGATCTGATGTCTGAAGATCAACAGGAACGTACGGAGCAGGCGAGTCAAAAACGCCGCGACGAAGCGAAGAAAAAGGGGAGGGGGCCAAAAAGCCGAGAAATAACGACGGCCGCAATCATGTTAGCATCCGTTATTTTTCTGATATTTGGGAGCCCGGTCGTCATTGCACGGATGAAGGAGTTGATGGTCTTGATTTGGAGCGGTTCTCTAAGCGCACCCATGTCGCCAGAATCATTTCAACAGTTAATGAACGGAGCTGTCCTGGAAAGCCTTAAAACGATCGGTCCGATCATGCTCTTTTTTGGTACGGTTGGCGTCCTCTCCATTACAGGACAAACCGGCCTGATTTGGTCTGAATCGCCCATCGCACCAGATTGGTCCAGAGTGAGTCCCATTGCGGGATTCAGACGGATCGTCTCGTTTCAGTCGTCCGCCGAACTGATCAAAGGGGTGATCAAACTTGTTTTGATAGGATGGATATCCTACCGTTTGATTCAAAATGATATCTCGACCATCATTGAAGCAGTCGATTCCGATCCCCAGCGCCTTCTCCTCATGACCGTCACCTTTGCGACGCGTCTCATTTTGTGGGTTGGGATCGCAATGGTCTTTCTGGCCGCAATGGATTACCTTTTTCAGTTCTGGAATTTTGAACGATCCATCAGAATGACCCGGCAGGAGATCAAAGAGGAGTCAAAACAGACGGAGGGGGATCCGCTGATTCGTTCCCGAATCCGAAACCTGCAACGTTCATATGCCCGAAGGAGAATGATGTCTGACGTTCCGAAAGCGGATGTCGTCATAACCAATCCAACCCATCTTGCGGTTGCCCTCATGTACCGGTCTGAAACGATGGGAGCCCCAATGGTGGTCGCCAAAGGGGCGGGAATGATTGCGGAAACAATCCGGGAAATTGCCAGGAAAAATCAGATTCCCGTGTTGGAAAATAAATCTCTGGCCAGAACCCTTTTCAAAGGGGTCAAGATTGGATCCCCGATACCCTCGAACCTTTACAAGGCGGTTGCCGAAATTCTTGCCTATGTTTATCAATTGCGCGGAAAGAGAATAATATCGGGTAGAAAAATAATGGAGAATCCTCGTGGCTGACGCAGTAAGTATACAATCCAAATCGGATGGTTTAGCCATCAAGGGCGGCGGAATCGCATTAAGTGTCGGCGTGGTGGGAGTCCTTCTTTTGATGATTATTCCTTTGCATCCGGTCATTCTGGATCTCTTCCTTGTGTTTAATTTGGGCCTCGCCCTGGTCATTATATTTGTATCGATGTATACGCTACGTCCGATGGAATTTTCGGTATTTCCTTCGATTCTTCTGGTGGTGACCCTTTTCCGGCTCTCTCTCAATGTCGCAGCAACCCGTTTAATTCTGCTTCACGGTGGAGAAGGGGCTGGCGCGGCGGGACAAGTCATAAAAGCCATCGGAGATTTTGTCGTCGGTGGCAGCTACACGGTGGGAATCATAGTTTTTATCATTTTAATCGTCATCAATTTTGTGGTGATTACGAAAGGCGCAGGCCGGATTGCTGAAGTGGCCGCGAGATTTATTCTTGATGCGATGCCAGGAAAGCAGATGAGTATCGATGCCGATCTCAATGCCGGATTAATTGACGAAAAGGAAGCCAGAAAAAGAAGGAGTGCCATCTCCTCGGAGGCCGATTTCTACGGTGCCATGGATGGCGCCAGCAAATTTGTCCGGGGAGATGCCATTGCTGCGATTTTGATTATTGTCGTGAATATTGTCGGCGGTCTGGTCATCGGAATCTTTCAAAAGGGTATGACCCTTGCCGATGCTGCTCAGAATTTTACCCTTCTGACGGTGGGCGAAGGTCTGGTCGCCCAGTTCCCGGGACTGATCATTTCAACAGCGGCAGGTATCGTGATGACCCGGGCCGCTTCAGAATCAAACCTGGGTTCAGAAGTATCTCGTCAGATCCTGCTTCATCCTCAGGCACTCTATGCAGCGGCCGGGATTATTTTTGTCCTGGGAATGATTCCAGGGTTCCCCCACCTTGCGTTTCTCACACTTGCCGGAGGAATGGGCGGTATAGGATTAATCGCCGAAAGAACGAAACAGGCGGAAAAAAAGGCCTCTTTATTGCCAGAAAAGACAAAAATAGAGACTGTGACAAATGAAAAAGGGGAGGGTTATTCGCCGCTTGACCTCATGGAATTGAATATTGGATATTCGTTGATTTCTCTCGTGGATGAAACCCGGGGAGGGGAATTGCTGAAGCGAATTGCGGCACTTCGGAAACAACTTGCGACCGAACTGGGATTTGTCGTTCCTCCCATACATATCCGGGACAATCTTCAGATGAAGCCGAATGAATATCAAATATTGATCAAAGGAATTGAAGTGGCCGGAGGAGAATTGATGGCAGGACATTTTCTGGCCATGAATCCTTCGGGGGGAGAACGGGGTATTCCGGGTATACCGACCAAGGAGCCCTGTTTCGGACTGCCGGCAATCTGGGTCACTGAACAGGAAAAGGAACGGGCACAAATTGCCGGTTTCACTGTTGTAGATCCGCCTTCGGTGATTGCAACCCATTTAACGGAAATCATCCGTTCTCACGCTCATGAACTTCTCGGAAGGCAGGAAGTACAACACCTGCTTGATCAATATGGCAAGCATTCTCCCAAACTGGTCGAGGAGCTGATTCCGCACCTTTTGACCGTGGGCGCGGTGACCCGTGTTCTCGGTAATCTTCTGAAAGAGCGAGTGCCGATTAGAGATCTTCGGACGATACTCGAAACTCTGGCGGATTACGCTCCGGGTCAGAAAGATGCCGATCATTTGACGGAATTCGTTAGACAGGCTCTTTCCAGAACCATTACGCATCAATACCAGTCGGCCAATCGAAATTTGAATGTGATCGGACTTGATCCCCGGCTCGATCACAAGATCGCCTCGGGAATTCAACAATCAAATCAGGGTTCTTTCCTGACGCTCGACCCGGTCTGGGTCCAGCAGATTCTTGGAAAGATTAAGCAGGCCGCAGACCGGATGGCCATTAAGAACGAACAGCCTGTTCTTCTCTGTTCTCCTGTCACAAGGCCTCACATTAAGAGATTAATGGAAAGAGCCATGCCGGCTGTTCCCGTGCTCTCAACCGGAGAAGTGTCTCCTCAAGTGAGAATCGTGGCGATGGAAAATATCATCGAGCCCCAATGAAAATTAAGAAATTTGAAGCCGCCGAGATATCCGAGGCCCTTCGTGCGATCCGCGAAGAACTTGGCCCGGATGCCGTTATTCTCTCAACAAGAGAAGTCGCCCAGTCCGGAAAGGGCTCATCCGTTCGACACAGGGTTGAAGTGACCGCGGCAGTTGAGTTTACATCAACGGTCCCTGAAAAAACGAATTCTGAACAGGTGAAATTCGATCAGATCTTCCAGGAGCTGATTCCGAAGATCGAGAAGGGAGAGGAGATCTATTCAATCCGGGAAGAACTCAGAAGTATCAAAGAATCCATTCTCTCCCTGCAGCTCTCTCCCCGGCTTGAAAGTAACCAATTTTATGGTAGGCTTTATGACGTATGTCGGGATTTGAGTAAGGTTTCGACAGATTCTCCAATTAGAACGGAGCTGAATGATCTGCATCAAAATGGTGTCCGGCTATATGACCGTCTCTTGCATAGCGGAGTCGATCATCAGACGGCGATAGGTCTCGTTAGGTTAATGGATGAAAAGATCTCTCCATCAGAAAGTGAAAAGGAAAATTTTTATAAGAACTATCTTGAAGAGGTTATCAAAGGAATGGTCCTGAAAATTTCATCCGTAACTACCGTGGAAGAAGAACCTTCTCTGACTCTCCTGGTCGGTCCGGCCGGAGTCGGAAAAACCACGACACTTGCAAAACTGGCTTCGCAAAAAGTGATGAAGAATCAGAACGCTGTCATGGTAACGCTCGATACGTCCCGGATTGGCGCTCTCGATCAGCTCAATGCGTTTGGAAAGGTAATCGGTGTTCCGGTTTATGCGGCATCGTCGGTGGGCGAACTAAAGGGGATGATTGCCAGAAGAAGAAAGAGAGACTTTATTTTTATTGATACTCCAGGAAATTTGAATGGATGTCTCAACCGGCTTTCGGAATTGGGGAATTTGAAAAAAAGCGGAACGCCTTTAGCGACTCATCTGGTTTTATCCGCGCATACCCGGGAAGAAGAGTTGGATGAAATGTCCGGTAGATTCTCGGCTGTCCCTGTTGATCAGTTTATTTTTACAAAAACAGATGAGACGAAGCGATTTGGACATCTTCTCTCCATGATGAGAAAAAATAAAAAATCCATTTCTTATCTGACCATGGGCCAGAGGATTCCCGAAGACATTGTAACTGCGACCCCGAAAAGAGTTGCAGAACTGATTTTAAAATAAAGGAGACATGGATGATTGACCCGGAACTGGTTTTGAAACGTCGCCCGAAAGTCATCTCGGTAACGAGTGGTAAGGGAGGAGTGGGAAAGACCAATATTGTAGCCAATCTGGCCATTGCGCTTTCGCGTCTCGGTAAGTCGGTTTTGATCCTGGATGCGGATCTCGGACTTGGGAATATCGACGTGCTTCTCGGCCTGGCTCCTCGCTATACGCTCGAGCATGTCATTCTGGGTGAAAAGAGTCTTTCTGACGTCATTTGCGATGGACCCGCGGGAATTAAGATCCTTCCAACCGGTTCGGGAGTGGAAGAGCTGACTGCCATGACGCCTGAGCAGAAATTGATTCTTCTTTCGGAATTCGACCGTCTCGAGACGAGCATCGACGTGTTTCTGATTGATACTGGGGCGGGAATTTCATCGAATGTTCTCTATTTTAACTCAATCGCCGAAGAAATCATTGTGATTTTGACTCCGGAGCCGACCTCTCTAACCGACGCCTATGCCGTCATTAAAGTTCTTTCTCAAAATTATGGCGAAAAGAATTTTAAAGTCTTGGTGAATATGGCGCGAAACGGGAATGATGCCAAAGACGCATTTCAGAAATTAAGCCTTGTGTCGGACCGGTTTCTGGAGGTCGCCGTAGATTATCTCGGTTTTATTTCTATGGATGACTATATTCCAATGTCGGTGTCGCAGCAGAAGGCCGTGGTGGCCTGCTTTCCCCTGGCCCGTGCGAGCCAGGAATTTAATCGATTGGCTGCCCAGATTATGAACTGGCCCGCAAATGCCATTCCAAAAGGGAATATCCAGCTCTTCTGGAGAAGAATGTTTGAACCGGTTTCCGGTGGGGTATGAGGAACGGACCATGAGCAGTTCGAATTCAGCGGGAGGCGTCAGCCATCAGGGGACTCTGGATGAAAAACTTCTCGCCGAATTTGCTCCCCTTATCCGTTATATGGCATATCGTTATTCATTCCGTCTCCCCCCGTCCATGGACACAGATGATCTGATTCACGCAGGTATTCTTGGCTTAATGGACGCGTTGGACAAATACGACTCCGCGAAAGAAGCCCGGTTTAAGACCTATGCCGAATTCCGTATCCGGGGGGCGATGCTCGACGAAATTCGTTCTCAAAACTGGATTCCCAGGTCGATTCAGGAAAAGATCTCGCTTTTGAATAGAACGACCGAGGAATTGAGCAAACGTCTGGGAAGGGAACCGGAACCCGAAGAATTAGGTGCTGAGTTGAATATGGAAAAGAAAGAACTGGATCTTTTTCTCTATCAAGCTCGCGCCTCTTCTCTTTTGAGTCTGGATGACCTGGGTCTGGAAAACAGTGACGAGAAATCCTTTTATGAGGCGCTTGCGAACGACGGAACCGAAGACCCGCTATTTTCACTATTGTCGCAGGAGTCAAATCAGAAATTGGTCAAGGCCATTGCGCTACTGCCGGAAAAAGAAAAATGGGTTATTTCTCTCTATTATCGTGAAGAACTCAATATGAAAGATATCGGAAAAATTTTGAAAGTAACAGAGTCCCGGGTCTGTCAGCTCCATGCGCAGGCCATCATTCGGCTAAAAACTGAATTGGCCAAGTCGGAGTAAAAGAAATAGTAAATTCTGGACAATTTAGTGAGCAAAGCGAGCGAGAGGGGGAGGCTCCATCCGGCTATGCCGGTGGAGGGGGCGACGCTAGCCCCTATAGACAAGGAGTGTCGTAATGGACGAACAAGACGAGATATTAAACGATTTTCTAGTGGAATGTTCTGAAGGCCTGGGAAAGCTTGATCAGGATTTTGTTGTTTTGGAAAAGGAAACGACCAATACCGCTCTGATCGGGAGTATTTTCAGAACAATTCATACGATTAAAGGAACCTGTGGATTCCTGGGGCTTCCCAAACTTGAAAATGTCGCGCACGGTGCTGAAAATGTCCTCTCGAAGATGAGAGATGGAAAAATGGCGGTCACGCCTGAATCCATTACCGTACTTCTCGAAGCGGTTGACAATATCAAGGAGATAATGGGTCACATCGGACAGAAAAGAAAGGAACCGGAAAAGAATTACGATTTTATTCGCCAGAAACTCGATGCACTTTTAAACGGGAATACGCCTCTTCCGACCGCGGTTTCTCCGGCGGAAGTTGCTGACAAAACGGTCTCAGCTTCGCCTGAAGTCCGGGCAGGAGAGCCCGTCGCTGTTTCACCTCCTGTTCCCCAGTTCAAGCCAGACCTGCCGAGAGAAGAGCCGGTCGCTCCTGCTTCAGAAAAAGGGCACTCCGTCGTGGAGAGTTCAATCAGGGTGAATATCGACATTCTGGACAAATTGATGAATCTGGTCGGAGAACTGGTTCTTGCCAGAAACCAACTGGTACAGCGTGTGCGGGAACGGGATGACACCATTTATGCCGGTTCAGCCCAGCGCCTCAATCTAGTCACGACCGAGCTCCAGGATGCCGTGATGAAAACGAGGATGCAGCCCATTAAGAATGTCTGGGATAAGTTTCCAAGAGTGGTTCGCGATCTCGCCAAATCTCAGGGAAAAGAGGTGGACCTGGTTATGGAAGGGGCCGATACGGAACTGGATCGAACCCTTCTCGAAGCGATTAAGGATCCCCTGACCCATATAGTCAGAAATACCGTGGATCATGGAATTGAATCGTCTGAAGTTCGAAAGGAAAGAGGAAAACCCGCCAAAGGCACCCTGCATCTTAAGGCCTATCATGGCGGAGGACAGATTATTGTCGAAATTAGAGATGATGGAGGAGGCATAAACGTCGAGAAAGTGAAGAAAAAGGCTGTGGAAAAGGGCCTGATTACCCAGGAAAAAGGTGACAGCCTCTCCGAAAGGGAAGCGCTGGACTTGATCTTCCTGCCTGGTTTATCCACAGCCGAAAAAGTGACCAATGTCTCGGGACGAGGGGTTGGAATGGATGTGGTCAAGACCAATATTGAGAAAATTGGGGGAACTCTTGAAATTTCGAGTCAGTCGGGAAAAGGGATGACGCTTGGCATCACCATTCCGTTGACGCTTGCGATCATTCCGGCGCTCATGATCACATCGAAAGGGGAGTCCTTCGCGATTCCCCAGTCCAGTCTCATTGAACTCGTGATGGTCGACGAAACGGTCGGACAAAAAATTGAAATGATTCATAACAGGGAATTTTTGAGACTTCGCGGGTCGCTCCTTTCTTTAGTCAGGCTGGATCGGCTTTTTAAACTCAAGGGGGAGAAAGAGTTTTCTGTAATCGGGTCAGGGCTGTCGGAAAATGTGACGAATATTGTTGTCTTGGGGAATGAGGAGTGCCGTTTTGGATTGATTGTCGACGAAGTGAATGATAGTCAGGAAATTGTGGTGAAGCCTTTGAGCAACTATCTCAAAAGTCTTCATGTGTTTGCCGGAGCAACGATACTGGGAAACGGCAGGGTCTCATTGATTCTCGATGCAGCGGGCATTTCCCAGGAAGGAATAAAGCAGCAACATTCTTCTCCTCAGGCCGAGGTTGTGAGCAAGGAAGAGATATCAAATCTGGATCCCGAAAGGGAAAGACAGAGCCTGCTGACGTTTACGTTTAACGGGGAAGACCGGTTTGCGATGCCTCTGCCGGTCGTAACCCGGCTTGAAGAATTTGATCTCAGCCGAGTTGAGAAAATGGCAGGAGGAGAAGTGATTCAATACCGCGGTACGCTCCTTCATCTGGTTCGTCTGGAACAGAGTTTCGGCCGCGTCAATTCGATCAAGAGTTCTGAAAAACTATCTGTGATTGTCTTCTCCGAGGAAAAGAGAAGCATTGGTCTTGTCGTCGGTGGAATTTTAGATATTATCGAGGAAGAGGTGGTGATTTACCCTCCCACCTCTGATTTGACAGGAATAATCGGATCCGTTGTTGTGGGCGGAAAAACGACAGAACTGCTGGATGTTTTCCAAATTTTGGACAAGTTACATCCAGAGTGGTTCAAGGATCACCTCAAAAACAGGGAGAATATGGAATATAGCATTCTCCATGTTGATGATTCTCTCTTCTTCAGAAGAATGGTAAAGCCCCATCTTGAAATGTGGGGATACCGTGTTGCCTGGGCCGCGAATCCGGTGGAGGCCCTCAATTTCATGGAAACCAACAAGATTGATTTGATTATTACGGATATTGAAATGCCTGAAATGACAGGTTTTGAGCTGGCGGGCCGGGTCACTGGAAATCCGAAATTAAGAGATATTCCGATCGTGGCGTTAAGCGCGCTTAATTCTGAGTCGGATTTTGAAAAGGGTCGAACATCGGGATTTTCCGATTTTCTCATCAAATACGACCGCGAAGCGCTTCTGGCTACCTTGCAACGAATCCTGGCCGGGAGAGTGGTTCATGCCTGACCATCCCAAAAGAGGAGTTGGATTGGAAAAACAGAGAACAGGAGAACGCAGAGGTCAAGCGGCCTCAAGAAGTACCTATACCGGCGAACAACAGAGAAACAGCATTTCCGATCGGCGGCATAAGAATAATCAGCAGTACACAACGTTTTATATTGATAATCATTATTTTGGAATAGAGGTCTTAAAGGTTCAGGAAGTCCTGAATATGCAGGAGATGACCCCGGTTCCTCTGGCTGCGCCAGGGATAGCGGGACTCATTAATCTGCGAGGACATATCGTAATGGCTCTTGATTTGAGATCGATTCTCGGTTTTTCATCCCGATCTGGCGCCGGTGGAGGCATGAACGTCGTGGTTCAATCCGGGGAAGGTCCGTTAAGTTTTCTGGTCGATCGGATCGGAGATGTGATTGAAGTGCTTCCCGATCTGTTTGAGCCTTCCCCTGGAAGTCTGGACGATACGTTATCTTCCGTTGTCGACGGTGTTTACAAGTTGAAAGATCAGCTTTTATTGGTCCTAAATTGCGAAAAAATATTCCAGCACGAAGATTAGTATCATCATGCGGATCTGTATTCGAAGCGGAAAATTAGAATTCGGGTAGAATATAAGAAAGCAGATTGTTTTCCAAATAGGCAAATGACCTCTAACCAGAGGTTTAGAGTTTAAATAATTTGTAAAGGGCTGACAAGGCCATGAAGACGCTGATTGTTGACGACTCCGGTCCGATCCGGAAGATCATGAAAAAAATGCTTGTGGAAATGAGACACGAAGTTCTTGAGGCAGAAAATGGTCAGGATGCGCTTCGTCAATTGGAGTCTCACCCGGATATCGGGCTGATGTTGACGGATTGGAACATGCCGGTCATGACAGGCATTGAACTTCTTGAAGCCATTCGAGGAAAGGGAGAATTTTTTCCGAAGCCGGTTATTGTGATGGTGACGACCGAAAATGAAGAGTCCAAAATCGCAAGGGCCCTTGTCACTGGGGCCGATGAATATATTATGAAGCCCTTTTCGAAAGAGATTCTCGAAGAGAAGCTTAACTTGTTAGGAATCGAAAAAGGGAGTGCCTGATCAAATCTCTTTGGTCAGGGAATCTCAAAATGGAAATATCTTGTTATTTTATGAATGGGTCGTTATTTTAAAGGCATCTATTTAACAATAAAGGAGGAAAGTTATGAAAAGAAAAACTTTTGCATGCAGGTCTTCCATTCTTGTTTTGTTTCTTGTTTTAATGTTTGTTGATTCACTCCCTTCGAAAGCCTTTGAGTTCAAGGGATTCTCGGATGTGAAATATCGGGAGACCAATCTTGAGAACTGTCCCTGCGGTTTTGGGCTCGGCGCCGTGGATCTCTACCTTTCTGAACAGCTCAATGACCGGATGGATTTTTTGGCGGAAATTGCGTTTGAGTTCGACCACGGGGGAGATGGCTATGGTCTCGATGTGGAGAGGCTTCAGGTCGGCTATGCCTTTAATGACAATATCAAGGTCCGGGTGGGGCGTTTCCATAATATTTTGGGGTATTGGAATACCGCTTTTCATCATGGGGTTCAGCTTCAGACTTCGATATATCGCCCTCAACTCGTGGCATTTGAAGATGGGGGTGGACTGCTGCCGATTCACATTGTCGGAATCTGGTTTGATGGCAAATACCGTACTCCGGTTGGAAAAATCAATTACGGACTGATGGTCGGCAACGGGCCAAAAATATTCAATACCCAGCTGCAGCCCAATGCCGGGGGAGATAATTCTTCCAACAAGTCGGTATCAGCCAATATTACGCTCCATCCGTCTCAGTTGGAAGGTCTGGCATTGGGGGTCTCCGGAGATGTCCTCACGATCAACGATTTTGCGCCCATTGCTAACACACCGGGTCCATTCGCTGGCGGGTCGTTAACTCCCACGACTGAAATCGCCCAGACGATCTATGGAGCGCATGTGGTCTATTTTGGCGACAAAATAGAACTTTTGAGTGAATATTACTATATTACCAATACCGATAAACTGACTCAGCCTAACCCGGTTTACTCCAGTCACGGCTATTTTATTCATGCCGGCTATCGTCTATTAAAAGATATTATGCCTTACGTTCGATATGAGGAGCTAGGGGTGGATGATAACGATCCTTTTTATCAAGCCATCAATAATCCCGAATTTTTGACGGTCGATTTCTCTCAGCAGACTTCTACAGTCAGCTATATGGGAGGCATTCGTTACGATCTGACGCAAAATTCTTCACTCAAGGGGGAATATCAGACCAGAAACATTGCAGGCATGGAGGCGGTTAAATCGTATACGCTTCAATGGGCTTTCAGTTTCTAAGGGAGGTTTTGACATGAGGTTAAACCAAACTGGAATGAATATGAGGAGAAGAGAGATGAGAATCGGAATTGGAATTCTGGTATTTATGGTGACGATCATCGGAGGGATTCTTGCGGTTCAGGCAAGGGAAATTGCAGTTGTGGTCAATGAACAGGCCCCTCTGTCTTCCATTACCCTGTCCGAGTTAAAAGACATTTATCTGGGAGAAAAAGCGTTCTGGGGTTCGGTAAAAATCAAACCGCTTGATCAAGAGGGGGAGAAGCCGGTTCGAACCGGTTTTCTGACCACCATACTCAAAACAACGGCCGAATCGTACGACAGCTACTGGACCAAGAAATTATTCCAGGATGGAGGCGTTTCTCCCGGAAAGAAGAAATCGTCTGGAGAAGTCTTGGATGCGGTGTCCCAGGATGTTGGCGCGATTGGTTATGTATATAAGGATGAAATCTCGGGAAAGGCCGGAATCAAGGTGATATTTACATCCAAATAAACGGTTGAGAGGTCTCGAAGAGATTCGAGGAGAAATGACGATGTGGCAATGGAAGAAATGGAAACTACGAACTAAAATACTTGCGAGTTTCGGGCTAATTCTTGCTCTTTCTCTCGTTCTCGCTGTCAATAGTTGGCTGGCAGCAGATCATATGTCGATCATTGTCAGCCAGCTTCAGGAAGAGGACTTTCTCCCGTACAATGACGGGAGACAGCTGGATGATGCCCTGACAAGAATCAGCCGTGCTTTTTCGGATGCCATCAGCTTGGGAAGTGATACCAAGCTGGAGAGGGCAAAGGAAAGCGAAAAGGATTTTATAGCGACCCTCTCCCATTTAAAGAAGATAGAAAAAAAAGACATTCAATTTGTGGACGAAGTAGAAGTCCTTTTCAAGTCCTATGCCGATTCTGGAAATCTTGTGGTGAGCTCTCTACTTTCCAAGACTCCTGTGCCCGGGCTTGAACAGGCGAGAGAAACATTCGGACGTAGCAACCAACAGCTCAAAGAGATAATTGGCGGTTTTATAGAAACAAAAGAGAAGGATTTTAGCTCCAATATCGATAGGGTGAAAAAAACCTCAAGGGCATTTGAAACCAGGATATTTTGGATTGCGGCGGGGATTATCGTCTCGGGATTTGCATTGGCTTTTCTCATCACGCGTCTGATCATGACCCCACTCAGAAAAGTGCTCGACGGTCTTAAAGATATCGCCCAGGGCGAAGCGGATCTGACCAAGCGGATCCCGGTCGCTTCCCATGATGAAATGGGAGAGTTGGCGAATCTTTTTAATACCTTTTCCAATAAACTCCAGGGAACGATTTCCGGAGTTGTCGGAGCCACCCATTTATTGAACAAGGAATCGGAGAAGCTTTTTACTTTCAGCAGAACGCTGACGACTCATTCCGGAGCGGCGAGCGAGAAGATGAACTTTGTTCATTCTGCCGGCAAGCAGGCCAATGAGAACATTCAATCGGTCGCGACGGCCGCAGAGGAAATGTCGGCGACGATTAAGGGAATTTCATCAAACCTTCAGGAAGAAACGGCGATCACCAATCAAGCAGTCAAGTTGGCGGAGACAACCAATGCTGAAATATCAGGTAATACTGCGGAAACGAGTCGCATCATTTCCAATGCGGTCAAAGTGGCCGATTCGACGAATCAGGCCATTGCAAAGCTCGGCACTTCCAGTACGGAAATCGGCGAAGTAATTAAGGTCATTACGTCCATTGCCAAGCAGACGAACCTTTTGGCGCTTAATGCAACGATTGAAGCAGCTCGCGCTGGCGAAGCAGGCAAGGGGTTCGCGGTAGTTGCGAATGAAGTGAAGGAACTGGCCAAGGCCACTGCGAAGGCCACCGAAGAGATCGGTCAAAAAATCGAGGCCATCCAGTCTGACACGCTTGGAGCCGTTTCTGCGATCGGGGAGATTGGAAAGATCATCAACCAGATCAACGAGATTTCAACGACGGGAGCTGAAAGAACGGTGACTTCGATCAGCGGGATTCGAAAAATCGTCGGTCAGATAAATGAAATTTCAACGGCTATTGCCGGAGCGGTGGAAGAACAGGCAGTGACGACCTCGGAAATGACCCGAACGATTTCAGATGCCGCCCACGGAATGAACGAAATTGTAAAAAGCAATTTGGAAACGGTCTCTTTGACCCAGGGAACTTCCGATTCCGCAGGGCAGGTGGAATCGGCCGCGAAAGAAGTCTCTCGAATGGCGGGAGAACTGGAATCGCAGGTCAAAGGATTCAAATGTTAGTGAATCGTGTCGAAAGCCGGTATCATGGGTGTTCCAAATGAGCAAACCGATTCAAGTCCTGATTGTGGACGATTCGGTCGTCATCAGGCGGAGCGTCTCATCGCTACTCGCAAAAGATTCGGACATTCAGGTTATCGGGACGGCATCCAACGGCAAGATCGCCCTCGAACAAATCGCACTTTTAAAACCGGAAGTGATTGTTCTTGATCTGGAAATGCCGGAATTGGATGGATTCGGTGTTTTGCGCTATTTAAGGAAAGAATTTCCGCGGATCAAGAGCGTTGTGTTCAGTACACTCAGTCAGCGGGGCGCTTTTCAGACCATCGAGGCGCTTTCTCTCGGGGCCAGCGACTATTCCACAAAGCCATCCAGTATGGCGGGTGGGGCGGATGATCTGACACTGGCCAAAGTGTCGGAAGAGTTAATCAGAAAAGTCAAACAATTCCGTACAGCTGGAAATAATCCACTTCTGCCCGAAAAGAAAAGATTTGAACAGCCCCTTGAATATCCCAAATCCTCCTCTTCCAGTTTAAAAAATGGTCAACCTCCTAAAGTCGTTGCGATTGGCATTTCAACGGGAGGGCCTGAGGCACTTTTAAAGATGCTTCCCGGCCTCGCGAAGGATGTTCCTGTTCCTATTTTAATCGTTCAGCATATGCCCCCGCTTTTCACAAAGATTCTTTCGGACCGCTTGGCCACCAGTTGTCAGATTAAAGTCGTCGAAGCGGCAGAGGGGATGAAGGTTGAACGCGGGACGGCCTATATCGCTCCCGGGAACTTTCATATGGAAGTCCATCAGGTTAAAGACGATCTTTTTATCACGTTAAATCAGAATCCCCATGAGAATTCATGCAGACCCTCCGCCGACGTTCTTTTCAGGTCTGTAGCGAAATGTTTTGGTGGGGAATCCATGGGGGTGATTATGACGGGAATGGGACAAGATGGATTCAAAGGTTTAAGAGAAATGAAAGACAAGGGTGCCGTCATTCTCGCTCAGGACGAAGCGTCGAGTGTTGTTTGGGGAATGCCTTCCTATGTCGTTCGGGATGGCATGGCGGATCAGGTAGTTCCATTGATAAAAATGAGTTCTGTGATATCGGGAATCGTGGCCAGGGCCGTTCCCTCCTCGGCACATTAAATGAGACAGTATGATTTCAAAAGAGACAAAAGATTTTTTATTTACCTGCCTTCATAAGGAAAGTGGCTTGGTTCTGGATGATTCGAAAAGCTATTTGCTTGAAAGCAGGCTTGAACCCTTAGCCGCACAGGAAGGTTTCCACTCGCTGGAGGAGCTTGGAAAGAAACTCATGAAAGTTCCGTCTCCTTCCCTAATTCAAAAGGTCATTGAGGCGATGACCACCAACGAAACCTCTTTTTTCAGAGATCGCGTCCCCTTCGATATTTTTAAAAACCAGATTGTTCCCAATCTATTAAAAGCAAATGAAAAAATCAGAAAGATAAGGATTTGGAGCGCATGTTGTTCCTCGGGACAGGAACCTTATTCAATTTCAATGCTTTTTTCAGATTTTGGTCCGCAAATACAACACTGGGACATCAAAATTTTTGCGACCGATATCGACCAGAAAGTTTTGCAGCATGCCCAGGCAGGAACTTATACACAGTACGAGGTTCAGCGAGGGCTCCCGATTCACTATCTGACCCGATATTTCACCCGGGCAGACACGGCCTGGACCATGAATCCTGAAGTTCGGAAAAGGATTGAGTTTAAACTTTTGAATTTGTTAACCGATTTTACCTGTTTTGGGATGTTTGATACGATTTTCTGCCGAAACGTTCTCATTTATTTTGATTTGGATACAAAAAAGAAAATTTTGGAACAGATGGCTAGAATGTTATCGCCCTCAGGGGTCCTCTTTTTGGGAAGTACGGAAACATCTTTCGGAGTAACCGATAAAATAACAAGAGTTTCGTCAGACAAGGGTCATTATTACAAAAAGGCCTGAAAGTTCTTCGGTGCTGCATTCCGGGATACATCGGCTTCAAATGGTGTGATGAAATTGAATTAAGAAAGGAGATTCAATATGGCAGTCGACTTAAACATTAAGATTCTTATTGTCGATGATATGTCGACCATGAGGCGAATTGTCAAGAATGCACTTAAACAAATTGGCTTTTCGAATATGGAAGAGGCCGAAGATGGAAATACCGCGCTGGCCAAATTACGGGCGGAATCCTTTAATTTTGTTGTTTCGGACTGGAATATGCCTAACATGACCGGCCTCGACCTGCTCAAGGCCATTCGTGCCGATGCGTCTTTGAAGAGCCTCCCGGTGCTGATGGTGACCGCTGAAGCGAAACAGGAAAATATTGTCGAGGCGGTACAGGCTGGCGTCAGCAATTATATTGTGAAACCTTTTACAGCCGATACGTTGAAAGAAAAGATTGACAAGATTTTTGCCTGATCGCGCCCGGATTCCTCCGCTTCCCACGCTGAAAGAGAGATTGAATGAATTCTCAAAACGGTAACCATCCTGATTCCGGACCGATCTATGATTCATTTCCGGGAGGTCTTTACGATGCTCTAGGCAATATTGCAAAGGACCTTAACCAGATTTTAATGAAACAGGAGATCGTGGAGTCGCATATCAAGACGGCCTCGGAAGATCTTCCGATTTTGAGCGACCAGCTTCTGGATATGAATCGTTTCACGGAAGAGGAAACCCATAAAATCCTCGAACATACCGAACGGGTGATGGACAACCATTCCTTGCTTGGGACCAAAATCCGGGAGGCACTGGCCCTTTTTAAAGGGAAGACTTTGGATGAAGCCGGGGTAGAACAAAGACTTCAGGAAATCGGAAGCGTGATTGAAGAAAACAACAGGATTCTTATGAATATTTTGACCGGTCTCTCTTTCCAGGATCTGGCCGGCCAGCGTATGAAAAGAATGGATGTTATTTTGCAAGATTTGCAGGCCAGAATCCTCAAGCTAGTCGTCACCTACGGGATGAAAAAGAAAGAAGAGAAAGTCAATGGATCCAAGAACAGGGAACTGCTCAATGAGCTGGAATCCTCGACCGGAGTAAAGCTGGCTCAGGGGGAAGTCAATAATATTTTGAAAGAATTTGGATTTTAGCCTGACATGGATATTTTAACGATTCTCGGCGTTGTGGTCGGAATGACCGCTCTTCTCGGAGGCCAGGCGATTGAAGGAGGGAACATCCAGTCCCTCCTTCAATTTACTGCCGCGATGATCGTTCTGGGGGGTACGCTTGGAGCGGTAATGGTCCAGTTTACCCTCCCTATCTTTATCCGGTCTATCAAGCTCGGGCTGGAGGTTCTGACTTCACCCAAAGACGAATCACTCCATTACATTGAAAAAATGGTGGAGTATTCGGGCATTGTACGAAAACAGGGGATTCTTGCTTTGGAAAACAAGATTAAGGAGCTGAAGGATCCGTTCATGAAGAAAGGGTTACAGCTCCTGATCGACGGGATTCAACCCGGTCAGATGCGGGAGATTCTCGAAGTCGACAGCAGTTTCCGTGAAGAGTATCACCATATGTCGGCCAAGGTATTCGAAGCGGCGGGAGGGTATTGCCCGACTTTTGGAATCATTGGCGCAGTCATGGGACTGATTCATGTGATGGAAAATCTGGCCGATCCTTCCAAATTGGGTGCCGGAATTGCCGTCGCCTTTGTCGCGACGATTTACGGGGTATTGTCGGCCAACCTCATCTTTCTACCGATCGGAAATAAACTCAAACTGAGGGCAAGGCTGGAAACAATCACCTACGAATTAATTATAGAAGGCCTGATGTCCATTGCGGGGGGTGAAAATCCGCGCATGATGCAAGAAAAGCTGGAAGGGTTCTTGAGGGAAAATCAGAAAATCAAAATGAAAAAGATTTAAGAGAAAGATTTCGAATGGCCAAAAAGAAGAAGGCAGAAGAACCTGAGAATGGAGAAAGGTGGCTGATTTCCTATGCCGATTTCATCACGCTGCTATTCGCCTTTTTTGTCGTGATGTATTCAGTGTCCGCCGTAAACGAAGGAAAATTGAAAGTGCTGGGGGATTCGATTAGCACTGCTTTTAACCCCTTCATTCCCTTTTCAGCGACGACAATCAGAATTGTTTCCAATCAGAGCGGTACTAATCCCACCGACCAGGTTTTTGATATCGGTATTTTGACCTATCGAAAATTGAAAGAAGGGATAAAAGATATTGATAAAGATCAGAGAATCAAGGTTGAAAGCGATGCCAGGGGGTTGGCGATCCGTCTTCCCGACGAATTGATCTTCGAATCGGGAAAAGCCGATATCCTTCCCAAGTTTGATCAGACGCTTCAGAAAGTCGCAGCATTGTTGAAAGAGTTGCCCAACCATCTGCAGATTGAAGGACATACCGATAATGTTCCGATAAAGACCTCTGCCTTTCCTTCAAACTGGGAGCTTTCGACAATGCGATCGGTAGCCATTCTACGGAGCTTGATTGCAGCTTCGATCGACCCGATTCGATTATCAGCAGCTGGTTACGGAGAATTCAAACCGATCTCGACGAATGACACTCCGGAAGGAAGAGCAAAAAACCGGAGAGTGGAAATTATTGTTTTAAATCCCGGCCGGGAATCGGTCATTCCCGTGGTTGATTCTACGACCATCGCTGAAAGTGGGACACTGCCTGATGCAAAATATTCCAATTAATTATGCCCAGAAGGGGATGATTTTAGCGACGGAGGTATTTCAACCTGGATCGACATCGACCATGCCGGTGTGTGGAAAGGGTGTGGTTCTGACGGAGAGTCTGATTGAAAGAATGGTCCGGATCGAGATCAAGACGATCTGCGTCGAAGGTCACCCAGTCTCGCTTCCCGGAGAGCTCTCATTGGAAGAACAATTGGCCCTTCTCGATCGGCGATTCAGAAAAGTTAATGATGTGCCGCGAATGATAGAGATCAAAGAGATGTTCAGGAAGTGCCTCGTCAGATCGAAAGAAGATGAAGTCCCTCATGGGTAATAAGAGAGAGGAAATTCATCGCGCGATTTCAAATGTGTCCAACCTTCCGACCCTCCCTGGAGTGATTTCAAAACTCAATTCGCTTGTCGAGAACGACCGCTCCTCAATTGACCAGATGTCCCATGTGATCTCCTCAGATCAGACTTTATCAGCTCGGGTATTGAAGCTGGTTAATTCCCCTTTCTATGGCTTTCCGGGAAGAGTCTCTACCGTTTCTCATGCCTTGATTCTTCTCGGGGTCAATGTCGTTAAAGGGTTGACGCTCAGTGCGTCAATCTTTGAATTGATGGAAAAACAGGCCGTTGGGCTATGGGAACATTCGCTGGGGACGGCTGTAATAGCCCGCTTTATTGCCAAAGAACTCGGTCATCCAGACCTCGATTCTGTTTCGACCGCCGCGTTGCTACACGACATTGGAAGAGTGGTTTTAAAAGTAATGTTTGTCGAGGATTATCAGAAAATTCAGACGCTGATCTCCGCCCGGGATGCGACGATGCTAGAGGTGGAACAGGAAGTCTTGAATACGGACCACGCTGAAATAGGAAGCTGGCTGGCCCGGGCCTGGAACCTGCCTGAGAAATTGATCGAACCGATCGCCTTTCATCATTCCGTAGAACGTGCCAAAGAGCAGAAGACTGTGGCCTCCATCGTTCACCTTTCCGATGTCCTGGTGAAAGGATATGGATTCGGTTTTTCGGGGGACGAGTTTGTCTCTTCGATCCAACAGGCCGCCTGGGAACATTTGAGTCTAACGGACGAAAAGGTTGAAAAGATCGTAAGCGCCCTGGAAATGGAACTCATGGATGCGCGGAGTTTCTCATTCGAAGTCCAGGCAGGATAATTTATGTCACAAAAACTGAGAATTGCTCTGGATCACCGTAATCCGGAAGAAATGGAGATTCTTCAACTCCGACTCCAGGGAAAGGGTTATCAGGTTATCCCTTTGAATCTTCTCAAGAATGCGATCGGTCTTCTTTATCTGGACCCTCCCGATTTGGTGATTGTCGATCTCTCCACGGAGATTGCAATACTTCAAACCTTTATTCAGGATCTCAAGAGGGAGAGCTACTTTACTCCAGTCCCGCTGATTGGCCTCATTCCGGAAGTGATCGCGGATAGGATGGAATGGGAAAAATTTCCACTCGATGATTTCATCCGGCTCCCGATTGTGTATGCAGAGCTTTTCAATCGCATCGCCCTCTCCCTCGAAAGAATGAAACGGGTTTTTGACAACAATCCTCTGACCCGGCTTCCGGGAAATACTTCTATTCAGCGGGCCATTCAGCTGGCTTTGGGTCAGGAGGTGGCTGTCTGCTATCTCGATATCAATGATTTTAAACCGTACAACGATGTTTACGGATTTGCCCGGGGAGACGAAGTTATTAATATGGTCGCGCGGATTATTTCAAACGCGGTAAAACCGTATGGAGAAAAATGTTTTGCCGGTCATATCGGGGGTGATGATTTTGTTTTTATTACGCCGCTTGATGAGTCCGAAAAGATCTGTCAGAAGATTATCGATCATTTCAATATGATTGTTTCGGATCTCTTTGGTGAAGAGGAGAAATCAAAAAGATTTTACATTGCCAAAAATAGAAAAGGAGAGATTGAAAAGATTCCTCTCCTGGGACTTGCCATTGCTGTCATTCCGATGACCAATCCGGTTATGAATCATTACGGCAAGGTGGCAGAGTCGGCCGCGTCCCTCAAAAAACTCGCAAAGCGATCCAACGGAAGCCGATATGTTGTTGAAAGGCGGTCTAGTTAGGCAACTTTCTTTTTGCCCACCGGCAATTTTTACCCAGTTACACCCGCAGGCATCCATCCTGATAGCAGATTTCTCTAAATTTAGTCCCTCATTTCGACCAATTTCACATCCTGTATAATATAACTCCCTTGGCACATCAATTGCATTATCTGGGATCGTATTGCCTTATATTGTATTTTTTTAATTTAGGTTGTTCAAATAGTTCAGGGGGAAGGCCCAGGAACGAGGCAACTGGAGTGTACTTAACACGTACATGAGGATTGCCGAGAGACGAGAACGCATCAGCTGGATAATTTCAACAAACTACTAAGGAATAAAATAATGGATGCACTATACCCCGTCCTATCAGGAGCCCTGACGCAAGAGAAGAATCTCGAGGTAATCACCAATAACCTTGCGAATCTGAATAGTAGCGGGTTTAAAAAAGACTTTCCAATTCTTTCCGCCCTGGATCCTCTTGGATTTGATCAGCCGAATTTAAATGGCGGGAAAGATCCTCTTCCGACCTATGGATTTTTAGACGGAATCAGTACCGATTTCTCGCCAGGCGTCATAAAACAGACAGGCGAACCGCTCGACGTGGCCATCGACGGAGAGAACTTTTTATCAGTTCAGACGCCTGCGGGGGTTCGTTATACCCGAAATGGGAGCCTTAGCCTTAATTCTGAAGGCCAGATCGTGACACAAAGTGGCTACCCGGTTTTAGGATCTTCCGGTCCGATTACTCTCCCCCCTGGGAGAGTGAATATCGATGACGAAGGGAGAGTCTCGGTGGAAGGGATAGAAATCGATTCCTTTCAATTGGTCCAGTTTGGCGATTTGAAAAGTCTGAAAAAGATGGAGGGCACCTTGTTTGAGGCCTTCGGCGTGACAGCGACCCCTGCGATAGAAAAGAGAGTGCAACAAGGGTTCCTGGAAGGTTCGAATGTCAATCCGGTAGAAGAGATGGTGGCGATGATTCGAATCATGAGACTCTACGAAGCCTCACAGAAGGTGATTCAAAGCACGGATGAAATGGCTTCAAAAGCATCAAACGATCTGGGAAAAGTATAAATAAAGGAGTTAAACAATTCTGGACGTTGAGAAAAGGCCATAGGCAAGACCGCAGAATCGAGGCGAGGGAAGCGTATGTGGTTATACGTTGACGAGGCCGAGATTCGAGAACGATGCATAGGGTCTTTTATCAACGGACAACATAGGAGAAAAGATGAATGCATTGAGTATTGCCAGCACCGGCATGTCCGCCCAACAGCTCGCTGTAGAAACGATCGCCAATAATTTGGCGAACATGTCAACAATCGGGTTTAAAAAGAGTGTTAATGAATTTCAAGATCTCATGTACCAGACGGTCAGGGCGGCTGGCACTTCAACCGGCACAGGGACGCTTCCCGTTGGTTTGCAGATTGGAACCGGGGTGAAACCGGTATCCATTCATAAGATTTTTGCCCAGGGAGATTTCCAACATACCCAGAGTCCTCTGGATATTGCAATTCAGGGAGACGGATTCTTGCAGGTGACCCTGCCGGACGGAACAACGGCCTATACCAGAGATGGAGCCCTCAAGACCGACTCAAACGGCAATCTGGTCACCGCGGATGGGTATCAGATTCTTCCCGCCATGACCGTTCCCAATGATGCTCAGACTATTTCCATTTCGCCTCAGGGTGTTCTTTCTGTCGTTCGTGCAGGAAGTTCCACTCCGGTCCAGATCGGCACAATCGATCTGGCCCGATTTGCCAATCCTGCAGGATTGAATAGCCTCGGACAAAATTTGTTTAAACCGACGTTAGGCTCAGGTGATGCTCTGACCGGTGCTCCCGGTGCGACCGGATTTGGAACGCTTCTGCAAGGTTCACTCGAAAATTCCAACGTCAACATTGCGGAAGAGATGGTGAATATGATCGTGGCTCAGAGAGCTTACGAAGTGAATTCAAAAGCGATTCAGACGTCGGATGATATGTTAGGCGTAGTCAATAATCTGAAGAGATAAGAGCATTCTGTTAAGAGGTCGCATGGTTGTTTCATTAATCTGGAAAGGAAAAATGGAATAATGAGGAAAGGAATAAGACTCCTGATATCACTGTTCTGCCTCGTTTCATTAGGCTATCTGGTCGGCAATGCCGCCGAAAGCTCAGAAATGGCTAATGCAAAGGAAATCAAAGAGTTGATTCAGCACTATATCGGAACTCGGCTTGCAATCTCTCCGCTTGAGATTGAGGTCCATCTGCTGGGAGAGTTGGGCGATACTCGAAAAGGAATTGCCGCGTCTCCTCATTTGGCCGTGCGGGAATCTAACGGGACCTCGCTATTAGGAAACGGAATGTTCTTACTCGTATCGGAAGAATCTACCGAGAAGGTTCCGCCCCTCTGGGTAAACGTGAGAAGCGAATGGGTCCATCCGGCAGTTGTCGCGGCCAGATTTCTAAAGAAAAATCAGATCGTTAGCCTGGAGGACCTTACAATTCAAACAGTTCACTCTGATCAACCAGGTGATTACCTTTCACAAATAAGCGACCTGATCGGAAAAAGGGTTGTCCTGCAGGAACGGGCCGGAACCGTCATGACCCGCGATATGGTTCAGAATCCCCCTCTTTTTTATCAGGGTGAAAGGGTAACCCTTCTGGTTGAGACCGGCCATCTAAAGATCATGGCTTCGGGAAAAGCACTGGAAGACGGGTATAAGGGAAAATCGGTTTCTGTATTAAATCTCGATTCGCACAGAACGGTTTTCGGAGAACCGTTGGATGGAGCGACCGTTAAAGTGAGCCTCGGCCGGGACTAAAAAAGTTTTAAAATATTAAAAGGATTACATCGATGTTACACAATAGATTTTCGTCCCTCTTACATCTTGCCCCTATCCGAATAGTCCTCTTTCTGTTGGTTCTATACGTTGCCGGATGTGCTCCATATCCCTGGTCCAATTTAAGAGGGCAAAGCCCAAGGCCCCTTCATCCGGTCGTCGAAAAAACGGCGCAAACGTCCGGAGAAAAAACAGTCCTGATCCCACAAGAGAAGACAGAGGGGTCGTTATGGAAAGCAAGCCAGTCGAAAGCCTATCTTTTTCAGGATCCTAAAGCACGTCAGATTGGCGATATTGTAAGAGTTCAAATCATTGAAAATGCAACTGGATCAAAGAACGCGGTCACCAAGACCTTGAAAACGTCTACAGCAACGGGAAGTACCGGAGCGACTCTGGGACTCCCTGGAAATACGACAAGCAATCTCGGAGTCACCGGCTCCTATGCCGATAACTTTGATGGCGAAGGTTCGACGACACGAAATCAGGCTTTAACGGCTGTGGTACCGGCAGAGGTGACCGATGTTTTGCCGAACGGAAATTTGGTGTTATACGGCCGAAGAGAAGTCGTTATTAATAGTGAAAAAACTTTAATCTCACTGACCGGGATGATTCGTCCGGAAGATATCGGTTCCCAAAATACCATCTTATCGACCTCCATGTCAGACGCCAAAATTGAATATACCGGACGCGGTGTCATTTCCGACAAAAACCAGCCGGGGTGGTTGGTCCGCCTGATGAACTGGTTCTGGCCGTTTTAATTGTTTGTAATAGGAGAATGTTGCATGAAGGCATGTATCATAGTACCCCCCTCTGAATTTTTAGATGATGATAAAGTATTTCCGGCTTTGGGGCCCTGGTATATCAAGCGATATGTCGAAGAGAACTCCATTCACCAGGTCGATGTTTTGACAAATCCTCCGTTCGCCTATTTAGAAAGATATGATGTGGTTGGATTCAGCGTGACAACGCCTCAATATAATTATGTCGACAGGATTTTGAAGGATCTTCCAACAGGGATGACCACCGTATTGGGAGGTCCACATTGTCGTACTTATACGGTTGAACCGGGGACTTTCACACATGTCATTAGAGAAGATGGATGCAAACCTTTTCTGAATATCTTAAACGGGAATGAACCTGGTAAAGAATCGGACGACAATGACCAGCTTCCCCACAGAGACATGACCTACCATGAATATAAATATGTTTTAGATGGCCGAAAATCGACTAATGTAATTACCAGCAGAGGGTGTCCTCTATTGTGTTCTTTTTGCGAACATGCGAGGACGCCGGGTAGATTTAAAAGCAAAAAAGCGGTTGCGAAGGAAATTCAGGAATGCAAGGATCTGGGGTTTGAAGGAGTGATGTTTTTTGATGACCTGTTCTGTTTGAATACCCAGCGGGTACGGGATATGTGCGAGGTCATCAAGCCACTCGATATCAAATTTAGATGTTTTGCACATGCTTTAAGTTTCAACAGGAAAATGGCAGAGCTCCTGGCAGGTGCGGGATGTGTTGAAATCGGTTTTGGCGCTGAGCATGCGTCGCAAAAAATATTGGATAACGTCAATAAAAAGACCAAAGCGATCCAGAACTATCAGTTGATCGAAAGAGCACATGAGTTTGGTCTCCGAGTCAAAGCATTCCTGATGATCGGACTCCCAGGAGAAGACCATGAGACCGTTAAAGAGTTGGAACAATTTGTCTTGAACTCCAATGTTGATGACTTCGACCTCTGTGTTTACTATCCTTTTGTCGGTACCGAGATTGCTGACTATCCTGAGAAGTTTGACATACAGATCAAAGATGATCAGAGTGGGGCCTATTATAAAGGAAAGCTGGGGTCCTCTTCGGTAATCGTTCGGACAGAAGCACTATCTTCTGAAGAGATCAAATATTGGCAAAAGAGGATCTATTCTCATAATAAGAGATGGAAAGGGGGAATGAAGTCCACGCTTGGAATTAAAATTGTGGATGAACCCTCTGCCGCAGATGTTTGCAGTTCCAGTAATGTGAATGGGTTCCCAGCAATTTAGAGGAGAAAAATGGAAGAATGGTTAAATAAAATTGCAATGACAGGTAACGCGGTAATGGTGGTTTGTTTGTTAATTATTTCTATGTTTGCCTTTCCATCCGAGGCGGCCCGAATCAAGGACATTACGTCTATTGAGGGGGTACGCGAGAACTCCCTAATCGGATATGGTCTGGTCATCGGCCTGAATGGAACGGGAGATAAAGCGGGAACGGTATTTACCCTTCAGTCTCTTACCAATATGTTAAATAAAATGGGGCTTCTGGTCGACCCCTCCGCAGTGAAAGTTAAGAATGTCGCTGCGGTGGTCGTTACGGCCAAACTCCCGCCGTTTAATCGCCCGGGAAGCCATATCGATGTTTCGGTTTCATCGCTGGGCGATGCGAGTTCCCTTCAGGGCGGAACGCTTCTAATGACGCCTTTGAAGGGGCCTGATCAGGAGACCTATGCTGTAGCTCAAGGACCAGTTTCAATCGGCGGATTTATCGGAGGCAAAGATGGCGATACGGTTCAAAAAAATCATCCGACTGCGGGACGTGTTCCGGGAGGTGCCACCGTTGAAAAGGAGGTTAAACTGGAGTTGGGTGAAAAGGATTTTCTGATGCTGATGTTGAATCAGCAAGATTTTACAACCGCGATGAAGGTATCCCAAGTGATCAACGCCGGTTTACAGGACACTTTTGCTTCGGCTGTCGATTCCGACACGATCCAGGTCAAAGTACCCGATTCCTATAAAGGGAAGGTGGTTGAACTCCTGGCCGCGATCGAAAGTCTGGATGTTCAGGTTGATGTGACAGCTAAAGTGGTTGTGAACGAAAGAACGGGGACCATTGTCATGGGAGATCAGGTTCGTATTTCGGATATTGGCATTTCCCATGGAAACCTGATCATTCGGGTTAAAACGGAGCTTCAAGTCTCGCAACCCTCACCTCTTGGTCCATCCAGTTCAAAGACGGTTGTGGTTCCAAAACAGAAGACCACTGTTACTGAAGAAGAAGCGAGAATAACCGTGGTGAAAGGGGGAGCAACCATCGGCGAAGTGGTCAATGCGCTGAATGCAATCGGCGTGACTCCGAGGGATCTGATCGCCATTTTACAGGCCATGAAGGCAGCAGGAGCCCTGCAGGCTGAATTGGAGATCTTGTAATGGATTTCATTGACGCTGTCTCCCATTCAACCGCTCAACCCGTTAGTCCTTCAACGAGTTCCAGAGAAGACAAAAAGGTTACCGAAGCTTCTCAAGGTTTCGAGGCCTATTTTATACAGCAGATGTTACAGGAGATGAGAAAAACGATACCGAAAACAGAAAGACCGGGTTTTGGGAGTGCCATTTATGAGTCCATGATGGACCAGGCGCTGGCTCAAAATATGTCAGAGCATTCCGGAATAGGTTTAGCGAAGCAAATTCGTGAGACGTTAGAAGCGAGAAACAAGAAGTAAGGGATAGATCTCCCCCTAAAGTTTTTTGTCAGATCGGCCGATAAGTTATTGAATAGGATATCCGAAGGTTCTGAATAACAGAACTTATTGATTTTAAATGAATTTAGGAGAATTTGACCAATGAGAATCTCTGATAATCACCCCAACTCCATGCTGGAAAAATATCTCCTGGGTGCCGAATCTCCCAAAAAACCGAAAGGGGTCCAAGAGAGTTCATCTGAACTTGGGAGCTTTTCTGTGGCAGATTCGGTTGTATCAGATTCGGTTCAGATTTCGCCTGAGGGCCAGGAGATTGTAAGACTTCATCAGAATGTTGCTTTAGCCCCCGATCTTTCTGCGGTCAAAGCGTCTGAAATTCAGAAGCAGATATCCGACGGTACTTATTCCATTGACCCCAAACAAGTGGCAAAAAGCCTGGTTAAAGAGACGATTCTCAATCATCTATTATCGTAATTTGAATTCATAAAGGAAAAACAGATGTCTCCTTCTTCGCTCGACGTTCTTCTCATCAAATTTTATTCCACCCTCGGTGAGATGACGAAAGGTTACCAGCAATTCATGTCCATTTTGCAAAAAGAAAAAAGCCTGATTATCGAAGGCAACAGCGAGGAGCTGATTACCTGCCTCCTACAGAAAGAAGGGGTAATCTCTTACTTAAATGGATTGGAATCGAAACGGGAAGCAGAGATTGAAGAGATCGGGCGTGCGCTGGGATTGACTTCTCGTCCGCTGACTTTTGTCATGCTGATCGATGCGGTGAAGGAACCCTTCAAAAGCAAATTTATTTCTTGTAAGGCAGGCCTGGAAGCATTGACTGCAAGTATGATTGAAGTCAATCAGATCAACGGACTTCTGGTTGAACGGACACTTCGAAAGATTACTGATCTGATCGGCTTAATAAATCAGATTTCGGCGGTTCCGATCACTTATTCCTCAAATGGCGTCGCCAATGCTTTTCCTGCGAAAGGGAGAAGTCTCGCGAGAACGTAGTTTAGAAAAGGGTAAAAACCTGTTAAATCGTGGAATGGTTAAGTTGTTGAATTAGAAAAAAGAGTGGGCACTTCGATTTAACATTTCAACTGTTTAACAGTTCAACAAAGCAACACAGGTATTGGAAAGGAACAATGTCCAGCATTTCGAATATTTTCAACATAGGCGTCTCGGCACTGCTGGCGAATCAGAATGCGTTGGCGATTACCTCCAATAATATTGCTAACGTCAATACGCCGGGATATTCCAAAGAAACCGCATTTTTTAATGAGACGACCCCAGTCAACGGTAATCCTGGTCAAATAGGAACGGGCGTTCAAATTGCCCAGATACAGAGAATGGTTAATCAGTTTCTCAATAATCAGGTGACGCAGGAGCAATCGAGTCTAGGTCAATACGACATTATGCAGAGCACTCTTTCGAACGTTCAGAGTTTTTTCAGCGACAGTCAGGGAACGGGTATTAATCAAGCCCTATCCGATTTCTTCAATGCTTTTCAGGATGTATCAAACAATCCCCAATCCCTCCCGGCGCGTCAGGCACTGATTCAAAAGGGAAATATACTTTCACAGATTTTCAGTAACACCAGTGCCAACTTGACGCAGATTGAGAATAATCTGAATAGCCAGATCAGCGGAGCGATCAACGATGCAAATGCTTTGGCGGGAGAAATCGCCGGATTAAATGGTCAAATTGCCCGTGCTCAACTTTCAGGGCAATCTCCCAATGCACTGCTTGACCAGAGAGATCAGTATCTCAATCAGTTGGCTTCCAAGTTAAATATTAGTACCTTTGTTGATGCCTCTGGCCAGGTCACGGTCATGGTGGGAGGAGGGAATCCGCTTGTAGAAGGAAATACTGCCCACTCTTTAACGGGAGTAGCCAATCCGGACAATTCCGGATATTTCGATGTGGCCTATGCGCCGGCGAATGGGACTCCGATTACATTGAACGGATCGATTACCGGCGGCAATATCAAAGGACTTCTTGATTTAAGAGACACGACGGTGTCGGGAGACCTTACCCAGTTAGATATTCTAGCGGCTGGAATTATTAATGAAGTCAATCAACAGCACCAGGCGGGCTACGGGCTGGACGGAACCACCGGAAATCTCTTCTTTTCTCCCCTTTTGCCCAATGCGACCGCTTTGAGTACGAATGCCGGAACAGCAGTTGTGACTGCATCGGTTGTGACCCCGGCATCGTTGACTTTTAATCCCTATCAGCTCACTTTCTCCGGCGGGAATTATACTTTGACCAATACGGTGAGTGGAGCCTCCACATCGGCCGCTTACGGAGGCGCGACAACCGTCACTTTCGAGGGATTTCAGATCGCCATCGGTGCGGGAGCGGCAAATGGAGATATTTTCAATCTCAGTGAAACCCAGGGGGTCTCGGTGAGCATGACGGTTTCACTGACCGATCCCAATAAGGTTGCCGCGGCATCCGCTCTGGCTGGACTTCCCGGAGATAACGGGAATGCGCTTTTTCTCTCCGGAATATCCGGAAAGGCGATTACGGCGTTTGCCGGCGAGACGGTTCAAGGATATTATAGTAATCTAACGGGAACCATCGGATTGCAGGCACAATCCGCGCAGAGGAATTTTTCTGCGGAAAAGATTTTGAAAGGCCAATTGTTTAGCCAACAGCAAGAGGTTTCGGGCGTTTCACTCGACGAAGAGATGTCGAATCTGATCAATTTTCAAAATGCCTATGCAGCCTCTGCCAAACTGATTACGATGGCCGACGAAATTTTTCAAACCTTGATTGCTATGAAACATTAACGAGGGACCATGCGGGTTACCAATCAGATTATTTACGACAACTTAATCGAGTATCTTCAGAGAAATAACGATGCACTTTTCCGGCCTCAGCAGGAGATTGCCACAGGGAAAAAGATAATTCTGCCATCGGATGATCCTCAGGGTAATTCTCAGGTGGTTAATCTTGATGCGATGGGAGGAAAACTCAATCAATATTTGACGAACCAGAATGTGGCACAGAGTTTTATGGAAGCAACGAATACCGTATTGGATGAAGCTTCTAAAATCCTGGCAGATATCAAGAATGTTGCACTGAACGCCGCTTCAGGCTTAAGTTCTCAAAATCAACAATACGATTCAACACTCCTTGCCGCGGATTTACAATCTCTTCTTGATGTGGCCAACACCCAGTATCAAGGAGAGTATCTTTTTGCCGGATTTAAAAATGATACTTCTGCATATAATAATGCCGGGGTCTACCAAGGGGATGGAGGGCAGATAGGGGTGCAGATTGCACCGGGAGCTACGATTCAAAGAAATCTTGCGGGACAGGATGTTTTTGGCACCTCGGCGGGAGGGGTCGATATTTTCGCTACAATCCAGGCGCTTCAAACGGCAATTACAGGGAATAATTTGGCTGGAGTTCAGGCGACGATATCTGCTCTTGATTCGGCGCGGAAGCAGATTCTAAATAGCCAGGGAATCTTAGCGACCCGTGTGACAAATCTCCAAACGACCCGAGATTATGTCAAGAGACTTTCGGAGACAACCACAAACCTTCTATCCCAAACTCAAAGTGTCGATATGAACGCCGTCATTACGGAGCTTAATCAGCAGATGACCTCACTGCAGGCGGTTCAGGCGATGGCTTCAAAAGTCATGAATCTTAGCCTCGTCAATTTTCTGAAATAAAATAGGTTCTCCTTTTCTATCGTCATATTTCCTTCATGCTGTGACAACTTCATGACGCTTTAAAGCTCAATTCTCTTTTTCCCCCTCATTATTGATTAGGATTAACTTAAAAGTACTTGGCAAGGTATTTGCATAACTACTATACGAGTTCAAGAAATAATGGAGTGTTGAATGCCAATACGAATAGAGGGTGAACCGTACTTATGAAAATTAAATCCAGAAACACACTTTCTTGCACGTGCGGAAGTGGTAAGAAATTTAAAAAATGTTGCGGAGCAATCCAAAAGAATGTGACAGAAACCGGGACTGACTTAGAGATATCTGAAAAATTCAAAAATGCAATCGTCTATCATCAAGCAGGAGAATTGGATAAAGCGGAAGCGTTTTACAGGGAAATACTGGAGGCAGATCCGCGACAACCGGATGTCCTTTTTAATCTCGGAGGCATTTGTGAAGGAAAGGGCGAACTGGGTAAAGCAAAGTCCTTTTATGAAAAAGTCCTTGAGAATAGACCTGACTACTATACCGTATATAACAATTTGGGGGCTGTTTATTACAAGGAAGAAAGTTATTTAGAAGCGCGGAGTTATTACGAAAAGGCCCTGTCGTTTAAACCTGATTTTGCCGAAGCTTGGAACAATCTCGGTATGGTATTTAAATCAGAGGGAAAGTTCAAGGAGGCCGAAGAATTCATTAAGAAGGCGATCTTTCTCAAGCCTGACTATGCCGATGCGTATAACAATTTGGGTGCAACCTATTTAGGACACGGAGATAGGAGCAAGAAGGAAACAGCGATAGCCTGTTTAGAAAAGGCAATAAAGATAAATCCCCGTCACGCCGGAGCGTACAATAATATTGGAAATATTTTAAGATTTGATGAAAGGCTCGAAGAGGCAGAATCTTATTATTTAAAGGCAATCACAATTGACCCTAAGTTTCCCGATGCCTACTCCAATTTGGGAAATATTTACGAGCTTCAGGGAAGGGCTGAGGAGGCGGTTGAGAAATATAGAAAGACACTTGAACTGGCACCGAAACATGTCATTGCTCAGAGCAATCTTCTTCTTGCTCTAAACTATTCAGAAACTAGCGTTCCCAGTGCAGTCTACTCTGAACACCTTCTTTTCGAAAAGAATTTCGGGGAACAATTTAAGTCGGAAACGAAGCCTTATCTGAACGATCTTTCTCCGGATCGGAAATTAAAAATCGGTTATATTTCTCCCGATTTCAGGACTCATTCGGTGGCGTACTTCATCGAGCCGGTCCTGGCCAATCACGACAGTCAGAAATTTGAGATTATCGGTTATTCCAACAGTCAGGCATGGGATCAAATGACCAGGCAACTTCATTCTTATGTTGACAAATGGCGCAATATTTCGGGCATTCCGGTCCATATCGTAGACGAAATGATCAGAATGGATCAGATTGATATCTTAATTGACTTGAGCGGACATACGGCAGGAAACCGACTGCTTGTTTTTGCCCGGAAACCCGCCCCCGTTCAGGTAACATGGCTTGGCTATCCCAATACCACTGGTTTAAGGACGATGGATTATCGAATTACCGATCGTTTTGCAGATCCAGTCGGCGTGGCGGAACAATTTCATACAGAACAACTCATCAGGCTCCCTAAATCATTTTCATGTTATCGACCGCCAGACGAAGGGCTAGAAGTGGAAGATACTCCGGCCATAGAAAATGGATTTATTACATTTGGTTCATTTAATAATTTTTCCAAAGTTACACTGAGAGTTATTCAGTTGTGGGCTAAGGTTTTAAGATCTGTTCCTGATTCTCGCCTGATTTTGAAAACCGGTGGATTAAATGAAAAAAGTCTAAGAGACAGGGTCTACGATCAATTTGCATCTATGGGAGTCTCAGCCAATAGACTTGAGTTATTGGGAAGAGACGCCTCACGGGAGGAACATTTTAGACAATATCGCCGTCTGGATATCGGATTGGATCCTTTTCCCTATAACGGGACGACGACAATTTGCGAGTCACTTTGGATGGGAGTGCCGGTGGTGACTCTTGAAGGACAAACGCATGCCGGCCGTGTGGGGGTGAGTCTTATGAATACCCTGGAGCTGACCGAATTAATCGCCCGATCGGAAAACGAATATGTGGATATTTGTGTGCGTCTTGCAAATGACCTGGTGCAATTAAGTCAGTTACGGGCGGGGATGCGCTCGAGGATGAAGGCTTCTCCTTTAATGAATGAGAAGGAGTTTACTCAATACCTGGAAGACGCATACAGAAATATCTGGAAAGATTATGTGCGAAGACAGGGCCTGATGTCTGAGCGTTCTGAAATGAAAAATGTGGCTGATCCTGAAGTCAATGTCAGGATAGACGAGGCTCAAAATCTCCTGAAAGAAGGACGTTTAGACCAGGCAGAAATTCTTTATCGGGAAATCTTGACGAACCACTCAAAGAATCCAACCGTGCTCCATGACCTGGGAATTGTTGCGTTCCATAAAGGACAATTGGCCCGGGCCGCGGATTTCTTTATCAAAGCATTGGCATTTAAGCCCGATTATGCCACCGCTTATAATAATCTTGGTGCGGTCTGTGATGAAATGGGGCGCCAGGAAGATGCCAAGGCGTGTTATGAGATGTCGCTGGTCTTGGTGCCGAATTATGCCGAAGCCCACCACAATCTGGGAGTACTGTACAAGAAACAGGGAATCATCAATATGGCGATGGACTTTTTCCAGAAGGCTCTGGATTTAAATCCCGAATATCTTGAAGCACGCAAGAATATAGAAGAGTTAAAGAGGATGACATCGGAGCCCTCATCCGTTTGAAATAATAAGGAGTTTAGGATGGAAAGATGGCAATTAAGGACCCCAGTCGCTTTTATGATATTCAATCGACCTGATACGACCCAATTCGTGTTCGAGGAGATTCGTAAATCAAAACCACCCAAGCTGTTAGTCATTGCTGACGGTCCACGTCCCGGGAAACCAGACGAAGCAGAGAAATGTCGTGCGGCAAGAGCAATTATTCAGCGCATCGACTGGAAATGCGAAGTATTAACAAACTACTCTGATATCAATTTAGGTTGCAAGAGACGCGTCTCAACCGGTTTGGATTGGGTTTTTGAATTGGTAGAGGAGGCGATAGTACTGGAAGATGATTGTCTCCCTGAACCCAGCTTCTTTCGATTTTGTGAAGATCTGCTCAAAAAATATCGTCATGATGAACGGATTGCCCAAATCAGCGGGGATAATTTTCAATTTGGAGAGAACGGGACCGAATACAGTTATTATTTCTCGAGAATTAATCATTTGTGGGGATGGGCCTCTTGGCGAAGAGCCTGGAAAAAGCATGATGTATCGATGTCGAAATGGCCTGAAGTAAAGAGCAAGACAGGTTTAATTGACTGGCTTGGAAATCGGGAACTGGCCAATTTCTGGGAAGGGGCATTTGATAGCGCTTTCCTGGGAAAGATCGATACCTGGGATTTTCAATGGGTTTTCTCTTCCTGGTTGCATAACATGTTAACGATTCTCCCCAATCAGAATTTAATTTCAAATATCGGTTTCAGGGAGGACGCCACCCACACCAAAGGTCAGAGCCTGTTTGCGAACATGAAGACAGCTCCAGTTCTTTTTCCTCTCAAGCACCCTCCGGAGATTATTCGAAATGTTGCAGCGGATTCTTTTACCGAAAGGATGATGTTTCTCCCGAAAGCACCGGTTCAAATGGAGTCGAATCCAAAATCGGATTCTCCTGTGGTCTGTAAAGTCTGTTCATCTAGATCAAGATTCCTAAAAAATGCATCCATGTTAAAGGTTCACTTGGTAGATTATTTTAAATGTGAAAACTGCGGATTTATTCAGACAGAAGAGCCATTTTGGTTAAATGAGGCTTATTCCAGTGCAATTACGAGCAGTGATACGGGTCTGGTGAGAAGAAATATTGAGCTTTCGAAAATGTCGAAATTGATTTTATCTAATTGTTTTGAGAAAAACGCCCAATTTGTCGATTATGGCGGAGGATACGGTCTTTTTGTCCGTTTGATGAGGGACTATGGTTTTGATTTCTACTGGATTGACCAACATTGTCCAAATCTTTTTGCCAAGAACTTTGAAGCAGATTGCCAAAACGGGAAGCGGTACGAGGTATTGACGGCATTTGAAGTTTTTGAACATCTGGTTAATCCCATGGATGAGATAGAAAAAATGCTGAAACTTTCAAATACCATTTTCTTTAGCACAGAACTGATTCCCTCTCATCATCCGAAACCGGGAGAATGGTGGTATTTTGGGCTTGAGCATGGCCAGCATATCTCTTTCTATACTCTGAGAACTTTGGATGCGATTGCCAGAAAATTTAATCTGAACCTCTATTCTAATGGGACTTCGCTACACATCTTAACGGACAAAAATCTTAAAGGTCCCTTGGAGTTTTCCGAGGGGATCTGGAAATCATTGCAAAGTCATGATATTGAGTGGTATGGACCTCACCGGATGGACAAGATTGTATTGGGCGTATCCGGAGGAAACGAAACTCTCCAAAGTGTTCAAGCCATAATTCATTCCGCACGAACCTTTCTTCAGAATGGACACCTCGATGAGGCAGAAAAAATCTACAGAGACATTCTGAATGTGCATTCTCAAAACAGCGAAGTTTTGCATGATCTTGGAATTATTGCATTTCAAAAAGGCAAACTTGTTTCGGCATCCGATTACTTTCTTAAGGCCTTAAATATAAAACCCGATTTTGCAATAGCCCATAATAATCTGGGGGTTGTCTTGAATGAAATGGGGAAGAAGGAAGAGGCTAAAATCTGTTATGAAGTGGCTATTTCTTTAAAACCGGATTACGCAGAAGCTTATTTTAACCGAGGCATGATTTCCAGAGATCAGGGCCGTCATGACGAAGCGATGATCTCATTTCAAAAGGCAGTCGGGTTTAAGTCGGACTATGTTGAAGCACTCAAAGAACTGGAAGAATTAAAAAAGAAAGTTCAAAGTCCGAGATTGCTAAAACCAGTGCCGGCGATAAGTCCGGGCATGGATCCGGGTTTGAAAAAAAGAATGGCTTTTGTGGATTTGGCCTTTCATCAAAGAACAAAAAGCACGCTGGAATTGATTGAGGTTTTCCAACGCCATTTCCAGGTCGACATATACTGGGACAGCGGAAATCTTGATTTTCAGCAGATTGCCAGACAAAGCTATGATACGGTCGTTTTTTTTCAAAAGATCTATGGGATGAGGAAATTAGATTCGCTTAACGCTAAAAATATTATTTTTATCCCGATGTATGATGATGTGATGGGAATCACAGATGCATACTGGAGGCAGTTTGGTCATGTTCAGTTCCTTAGTTTCTCAAGAACGCTTCATGAGAAACTTCTTCACCTGGGGTTAAGATCTCGGCATATTCAATATCATGTTCCATCCCCAAAGCTTCCAAGTCCAGAGCCGTCCTGTAAGGGCCTCTCCGGGTTTTTCTGGCAAAGGACCAACTATATCCGGTGGAGTACGATCAAGATCCTGATTCAGAATGTTTCGATTGAAAAATTTCACCTCCACTCCGCGGTCGATCCCCCGAACCATGTTTTTGAAAAACCTTCAGATGAAGATATCAAAAAATACAGCATCACCATCAGTGATTGGTTTCCCGGAAAGGAGGAGTATTTGACTCTCGTTGCCTCCGCCAAACTTTTCTTTGCCCCAAGGCCCTTCGAGGGAATAGGGATGTCTTTCCTGGAGGCTATGGCCATGGGAAAATGTGTGATTGCCCCGGATCTACCCACGATGAATGAATACATTCAGGATGGCGAAAATGGTCTTTTGTATGACCCGAAAAATCCCGTTCCCCTTGATTTTAGGCAGGCTGATAATATAGGAATGAAGGCGAGAGTTTCGGCTGAAGAAGGGTATCGTACCTGGAAAGAGGCCGAAAAAGGTTTAATTCAATTTATAACGGATCCGTAAAAGAAGATTAAGAAAGAAAGTAGATCATAACTTATTGAAATTATTATGTTTAGTATTTTAAAATTCGGCTAAAGTTTCTCAGGGGTTTCTCCGATAAGTATTGTTGAGGCAGAAGATCAAGATCGGAAATGAGGTGAAAGCTAGAAAAAGAGATAGATCGAATGCCTTGTTTTTGAACAAAAATACTTAATGAACCCAAATTGGCGAGAATTGCCAATTCAATCCTAGAAAAGGAGAAACACCATGGCAGATATTTCATTAACCGCTGGTATGCGGGCGTCGGTTCTTTCGTTAGAGACAACGTCTTCGTTATTTGATACGACCCAATTACGGTTATCTACCGGACGAGCAGTCAACTCGGCATTGGACGATCCGATCAAATATTTTTCGGCTCAGAATAATAATTTTACGGCAAGTGGTTTAAACAATCTTAAATCAAGCATGAACGAAGCGTTACAGGTGGTGTCGGCTGCCAACAATGGTATCACCGCTGTGACCTCCTTAATCAAAAACGCAATCGCCATTGCTCAACAGGCTCAAGCGGCGTCTGCGACGGATTATACAACTCAGGCCACGCTCCTGACCCAATATATCGGGATTTTGAGCCAGATCAACTTCGCCGGTGCGGATTCGAAATACGGCGGGAAAGATTTGATCAATAATGGAACGGCATATAGTTCCTCTACCGCGACAGCTTCAGACAGTGTGACGGTGACTTTCAGCACAACCAACACCAACTCCGCCATTACCATTTCAGGTGTCGATTCCACGATTGTAGGTCTTGGCCTATCAGTTGGAGGTTTTACGCTTGCAACGGGGAATGAAACGACCGGAACGGGTGCGGTGACCACAGGGGCAACCCTATCCTGGACCACAACCGCCAGCTCAAACAATAGCTGGGCGACTGCGGCGAATATATCGACAGATATTACGAAATTGAACAGCGCGTTAACCACCCTTCAGACAACCGCAAAGACCCTATCGACCAGCAACGCGGTGATTCAGGCCAGAATCGATTTTACCGCCAATATGGTCAGTACCTTACAGCAAGGGTCTGATAAGCTGACACTGGCGGATATGAATCAGGAAGGAGCCAACATGTTGTCCCTGCAGACACAGCAGGCATTGGCTACAAACTCGATGAGATTGGCCTCTCAAGCCTCCCAGAGCGTCTTGAGATTATTCTCATAAAACTAACTCTTGAATCAGGCGGGGGATTTTGTCCTCCGCCTGATTTATTTGGAGTTCTAAGATGACATCGATTAAAAATATCGAACTCGGAATTCTGAACATCAATCCATTGGGAAAGGTTATTATCCCCAATCCTGTTCAAGCCAGGGATCAGAAAGCCGGTGAAAATCTGAGCGATAATAAAATTTTTGCTCCTGATATGATTAACGATACGGTTGACCTCGTTTCAAAAAGCCGACTGATCTTCCCCATTAAAGATACGACGGGCGCAATACTTGAAAAGATGAAGGCTCAACTTGAGGCTGGAATAAGAGGAACAGAACCATTGGATCCTGCCGCCGCAAACGCCAAAAGTTTTCAGATCGGGACGGAACTGACACGCCAGCCTGATAAGAATCTGGTACAGACCCGTTTTGATTTTCTACGTTTCCTGATTGGATAGATGCCACTTAAGGTTACCTTAAAGCCGAAGGAACGTCTTTTCATCAATGGCGCGGTTATTTTCAATAATGAAGCGAACCGGATTAGCCTGATTGTCGTTAACGACATACCGATTTTAAGAGAAAAAGATATTTTAACCGAAGAGAGTGCGAATTCCCCCTGCAAACGGATCTATCTTTCCGTTCAGTTGATGTATATGGATAAGGAACGGCTGGCCGAATATCAGAAGAAATATTGGAGGCTGGTCGGGGAGGTCATCAAGGCGGCACCAAGCACCACAAAAATGATTCATAAAATTAGCGAGCAGATTTTAATAGGGCAATTTTATAAAGCTTTAAAACTTTCTCATAAATTAGTTCATTACGAAATGGAGTTAATCAATGCCGGTAAATAATCCCTTCAGTGCCTATCAAGAGGTGGCGAAAAAGACCCTAGATGGTCCCGCTCTTGAAGCCTATGTATTGAATAGAGCCGCTCAGCTCCTGATTGAGTGTAAAAATCAGTGGAATGAGTCCGGACATCAAGAACGGCTTGATAAGGCGCTCGGATATAACCAGAAGTTATGGACCTTTTTTCAGGTGGAGCTCGCCAATCCGGAACATTCTCTTCCGAAAAAGATACGTGAAGATATCTTAAGCCTCTCCATTTTTATTGATAAAAGAATTTATGAAGTCATAACAGAACCGGATCCTGGCAAACTGGAGGTGATGATCAATATTAACCGAAATATTGCCAACGGCCTTCAGGGGAACGCGATCGGGTCCTGAATTTAATCGATCGAGTTCCACGGCTAGCTCTTCTATCGGAGTAATCATTATCTCCATAGTCAAGAGCTTTTTTTATGCTAAAATTAAAGATAGAAATCCTGTTGAACTGTTTAATTGTTAAACAGTTAATTTGGGAAAAATAACAATGTTCCAACTCCACAATTCAACAAACTAACGATACAACATTCCAAAGTTAGGCCCTTAAAAAAATGACTAACTATCCTAAAGACAAATTCAGAGTTCTTATCGTGGATGATGAAGAGGGCCCCCGGAGGGCGATTGAAGCGGCATTGTACCGTGAAAAAGATCTTGAAATTAGAACGGCCCGAAGCGGGGAGGAGGCACTCCACAGTTTTGATGAGGGTGCATTCGATCTTGTTCTGACTGATATCCGGATGCCGCAAATGGATGGGATAGATCTGCTTCGAAGGATCCACGAACGTTCTCCCGATACCCTGGTAATCTTGATTACCGGATATGGAACACTTAATTCCGCCATTGATGCGATTCGGGCGGGAGCGTATGATTACCTGACCAAACCGTTTAAAGTGGAGGAGCTCTGTATCGTTGTCGACAGAGCCATTGAAAAAATCAAACTTCTGCGGGAGAACGGTAGATTGCTCGGAGAGCTCACCGCGCTTTTTGAAAAAATAAAAAAGAATATCGTGGAGACGGAATCCGCCGAAAAGGGGGTCCGAAACCTGGAGTTGTTACAGGATGTCAGGCGTCAGCTTTCACAAATTTATGTAAGGAACGGTGGAAATGGAAAAGGATAACCGCAGCTATCATCGTATTCCAACGGAATGTCCCGCACTTTACCGGATCGTCGACCCTGCCAAGAAAGAAGACGCCAAAGGGAAATGGGAGAGACTGGCCCATCTTTCACCGATCTCTGCCTTTGAAGGAATGGAGAGCAGCCACCGTCAGACAGAACATGTGGACCCCTTTGTTCTGGAGCTTTTTCTCCGTCTCGACTGGCGAATGAATTACATGATTAAGATGATGACCCAGAAAGAAGATCTGGAACTCTTTCCCTGCCGGGCGGTCATTGTCGATATCTCCGCGTCAGGAATGAAACTTTACGGTACTGAAAGTCCTCCGAATGGAGCGCGTATGGAATTTCAATTTGTCTTGCCAATTATCCCTTTCAGGGAACTATTTTTGGTCGGTAAAGTGATCAGATCGGTCCCGAAGGAGCTTGCAAGCAATCCCGATTTCAAGTATGAAATTGGAATTGAATTTGAGGGGTTAAAAGAGATGGACCGGGAACATCTGATTCATTATGTCGTCAAAAGAGAACTTCAGTTGCGGCAAGGACGTGAAAAAATCCGCTAGAAAATACTGAAAATGAAGGCCCTGATCGCTTCCTTTTTGAGTGGCAGGATTTTGAGAAATCATTTGAATCGAAGGTTGTTCAAAAAGTGCCAGATGCAAGGCCGCAGGTGCAAGGCATACGGAACGTACACGAGCAGTACGTGAGTAATGCCGCGCAACGAGAACGTAGCAGATGGACTTTTTCAACAATCTTTTAGGGAGCGGCAGTTTGTTGCGGTGCCGCCGTCTTCGCCAGCTTCTCTGTGAGATAGGCTGCCCTGACCGGTTTAATTTCATTCAGAATCTTGGCAGCGACTTTCGGTTTGATGCTCGAAAGAAGTTTTAAAGCGAGAGGTTCCTTAAGTCGTTCGATTCGACGTGCAGCATCTTTTGGAGGCATCGCTTCATACATCTTGCTCAAATGTTCCAATTGTCTTTCATCGATGGCATCGGTTTTTATTGCGGTCTCCCTAATTTGGGTATACCTACTCAATAGAAGATTGAGCTCCGTTTTAAGCGCCTGAAGCCTCTGATTCTCCTGTTCAATCTCTTCCGCTCTTTTGTCCAGATCGGTTTTTCGCTTTTCAATCGCATTAATGAGTAATCCGGGATCAGGCGAAGGATTCGGCGCGGCAGATTTGTCCTGAAGTTCTCCGTTGGGAGTCAACTCAACTGTTTCGGCCGGATTAGAGGAGGTGTTGAATGAAATCACCAGGAAAACCAAAATAATCACTTGGAGGAAGTATTTTTGATTCATCGACGGGTCCTTTTGGTCTGTCCAGCGATTTCATCCATGGTTTGCTGGTCCTTTTTCTCAATTCGTGTCAGATAAGTTTGGAGTCTGTTTTTTTCCAGTTTTTGGACCACTTTCTTCTCTTTGACCGCCAGGGCCAGTTTTTCGCGGAAAAGTTCATATTCTTCCAGTAGTTTTTGCACAGCCAGTTCCTGTTGCTCCACCTTATCTTTTTGCTGCTGAATAAACCGCTGATAGAGTTCCAACTCGAAAGGGAGAATTCCCTCACCTTTTTTTGCCAGCAAATTCCGGTTCGTTTGATCCATCAAATCCCGCAGGACACTCAGTTTTTCTTCTTCAACGGCCAATTGGCGGTTTTTTTCAGCAAGGGCTGTTTCAGCCAACTCTTCCTGAAACTTCAGGTGAAGAAGAATTCCATTCAGTTTGGATTGATATCTCGCCATATCCTTCTCTAAATATGGTACATGTTGAGTTATTGAAATGTTGAATGGCTAATTTGGGAATCAATAGACTTTTCCCAATTCAACAAATCAGCAGTTCCACGATTCAACGATCGTTTCCTATCCCATCAGACGAGAACAACGCGAATGAGGCCTTTTCAACAGACTATGGGAGGATTCTGGCAAGTGCATCAATGCTTTCTTTGATCGTGACCCTTTCATGGATATCCTGTCTAATATAAGCCTGAAGTTCTTCCCACTTTTCAATTGCCTGGTCAATTTTCAAGTTGCTCCCGGCCTTATAGGCCCCGATATTAATCAAATCTTCAGCCTTTTGATAAGTAGAGAGCAATTCGGAAAATCGTCTTGCCCGATCGATCTGTTTGGAATCGACAATATCAATCATGACCCTGCTGACACTGTTTAAAATATCGATGGCAGGATAGAGTGCCCTTGCGGCGATTTCCCGGGAGAGTATGACATGTCCATCCAGAATGGCCCGTACCGCATCCGGAATCGGGTCGTTGATATCATCTCCTTCAGTCAAGACGGTAAAAAGTCCGGTCATTGTTCCTCCGTTTGTTCCAGTTCCAGAACGTTCCAGAAAGCCGGGGAGAAGAGAAAAAACGGAGGGAGTGTATCCTTTGGTTGCCGGCGGTTCGCCAATTGAGAGTCCGATTTCTCGCTGGGCATGGGCAAGCCGGGTGAGTGAATCCATCATAAATAAGACCTGCCGGTTGCGATCTCTGAAGTATTCTGCGATCGACATGGCAAGAAATGCGGCTCTTTTCCTAACCAGCGGAGGCTGATCCGACGTCGCGACGACGACCACCGACCGTTTAAGTCCCTCTTCGTTTAGATCTTTCTCGATGAACTCTTTTACTTCTCTTCCACGTTCACCGATCAGGGCGATCACATTGACGTCGGCGGAAGTATACCTGGCAATCATGCCAAGCAGGATGCTCTTACCAACGCCGCTCCCTGCAAAAATACCGATTCGCTGCCCGCGTCCGGCGGTCAAAAGGCCATTCAGAGCACGTACACCCAGATCAAGTGGCGCCGTGATCCGATTTCTTTGAAGCGGTCCCGGAGGGACGTTGTATAAAGGATGAACTTCATGGACCTGGAGAGGTCCTTTCCCATCGATCGGTTGTCCCAGGCCGTTTAAGACCCGACCTAAAATTCTTTCTCCCACAGCCACCTTGGCCTGAACGGATTTATTGACAATGGCGCTCCCCGGTCCGATCCCTTCAAGATCACCCAGCGGCATAAGAAGGACCTTATCGTCTCGGAAACCGACCACTTCGGCGAGAATTCTCCTGTTCCCTAATACCGAGATGACTTCGCATATTTCTCCAATGGCGGAAACCGGAGCGCATCCTTCCAAGACTATACCGATCGCCTGGGTGATCCGGCCATGAATGGGGCGTGGATCAATCTGATCAACCAATCCGAGAGCATCCATGATGAAACGGCTCATGTTTTCTCCAAAGATTTTAAAAAAGCCTCTCCAAAGAGGGCAAGCTGGCTGTCAACACGCCCATCGATCATTTTTGCATGCGACTCAATGATGCATTCTCCCGGCTGAAGATTAGAATCCGCTTCGAACCGGATTGATTTTAGTTTTTGGACCTCCTGCACAATTGAAGCGCCATTCTGGGAAAGAGTGGCCTTATCTGCCGGATGAAGCCGGATGACAAATTTATCAGACTGGTCCATTTTATTCATCGCTTCCCGAATGGTTGCCTGGAGACGATCGGGAGTTTGCGCGATTTCTTTTTGGATAATCTGTTTTGCAACGGCAAGCGAAAGCTGAATCACGTCGTTTTGGCTGCTCTTAACCAGTTCCTGTTCGACTGATTTTAATTTTTCGACTAGTTCGGTCAGAAAATGGAATTGCGCTTCAACCTCTTTTAATCCCTGTTCCTTTCCGGCCTGTTCTCCGGCTGAGAAACCTCTCAAATAGCCATCTCTCTCCGTTTCATACCCGTTACCTCCAATACCATCGTTATACGCAAATGGCGTTGCGTTGCGGCTCGCGGTGACTTTTTGCAAGTCGTAGGTATTCAGTCCCTGAGATTCGGTATTCCGTTTCAGGACCCTGGATTTAGACAAAGACTTCTCCTCCTGATTTGGCAATGACGATTTTACCTTCCTGTGAAAGCCGCTGAACAATTTTCAAGATGGCCTGTTGATTCTTCTCCACTTCGCTTAATTTCACCGGTCCGAGGGCTTCCAGATCTTCTTTTAATAAATCCACTGCCCTCTGCGACATATTTTTATAGAATTTATCTTTAATTTCCTCTTTTGCCGCCTTGAGTGCGATAGTCAGTTGTTCCTTACTGACCTCTTTGAGCACTTCCTGCAGGTTTCGGTCATCGAGATTGATAAGATCTTCAAATACAAACATCAGTTTCCGGATCTGTTCGGCCAGTTCCGGATTGGCTTTTCCGATCGATCCCAAAATGACCTGTTCCTGGCTCGGGCCCATCTGGTTCAAAAGGTCGGCGACGAGTTTGATCCCTCCGACCTTTCGTCCGGCGGCTGTTCCGACCCGGGCCATCTCTTCATTAATCACATCACCCAGCTCTTTCATGACTCCGGGGGGAATCTCTTCCAGCGTCGCCATTCGGTGCAACACGTCGCTTCGAAGGGTTTCGGGCAGATAGTTTAAAACCTGGCTGTTTAAATCAGGATCAAGATGAATCAGGATCAGCGCAATCGTCTGAGGATGATCTGAACGAAGCATTTGAGCGATGGCACGGGGGTCCATCCATTTAATGGTGTCGAGCCACCCTTCTTCTGCAGTTGCGAGATTTTCCATCACCCGGGTTGTTTTCTCCGATCCGATGGCCTTCGTCAAAACTTTTTGAATATAGTCTCTCCCGCCGACGCTCATCCCCATTCCGCTGGTCGTCCGGTCATTAAACTCCATCAGGATGGCTCCCAGCTCTTCCGGACTAATGTCCTGCGGGCGGGAGATGACTCTTCCAATTTTCTGCACATCCTTGGCATCCAAATTTTTCATGACATCGGCTGCAAGATCTTCTCCTAACAGGGTCAAAAAGACCGCGGCTTTTTCTTCTCCAGACAATTTTCTTGCCATAACCAGAATCCTTTACGTTGATCAAATTAATAAGTCATTCTTATCTGTTTCTATTTCTCTTTCAGCCATCCCTTAACCACCTGGGCGACAAGTTGTGGATTTTGTTTGGCCATCTGAGAGACCTGTTCACGCGTAGGTAGTCCGGGGATTCCCTGCTGTTGTTGCTGTTGATAGGCTTCACCTACGGCAGCCATCTGTCCCTGGCTCATTTGAACCCCGGAAATCTCTCCCGGAGAGGTGGATGCCAGACCTTTGAGAACGGGACGAATGACCAGGAAAAAGACGATCAGCGAAACAATTCCGCCCAAAGCATATTTAATGTATGGGGCATATTGAACCATTTTATTGATCGATTCAGGTGCGGCAGGTTCTTCACTGGGAACTTCGGCATTGGCTTCAAAAGGAATATTGACGACTTCAATCTGATCTTTTCTTTCATCTGAATAGCCCATAGCTTTTTTGACCAGATCGCTCAGCTTTTTCATCTCATCGTCTGATCGGGGAATATATTTTCGGGTCGACTGGCCTTTGTCCCCTTTGGTGACTTCATAAGCGCCATCCACCATGACAGCTACCGAGAGCCTTTTAATCGTACCAACCGGTTCGATAATTCTGCTGGTGGTTTTGCTAATTTCATAATTGGTGACATCATTCTTTTTCTGGGTGGAATTATTGCTTTTGGCACCTTCTCCCGGTGTGGCAGGGGCCTTGGGCGGCGTATTGGATAGGGCTCCTGGAACGCCGCCATTTCCGGGAGCGGTGGAGGACCCAGAAAGATTTTCGTCGGACTTTTGTTCACTTCTGACCACTTGGCCGTCCGGATCGTACTTCTCTTCTGTTTTCTCGACCTGACGCAGATCGAGAAGGCTGGAGACTCTGACGATGGCCTTGTTCGGTCCGACCACCTTTTCGAGCAGGGTCTGGATATTGTCTTCAATCTTTTTTTCAAGTGTATGTTGATAATCAAGCTGGGATGCGCTCATTTGAAATTTGGACGATTCGTCCGCGTTTTTGGAAAGGATATGGCCATGATTGTCAACCACCGTAACGGCCTGGGGCGCAAGGCTTTCGACACTGCTGGAAACCAGGTGAACAATCCCCTGAACCTGTCCTTCGCTTAAATTACGTCCGGTGCGAAGAGAGACGACGACCGAAGCGCGAGGTTGCTCCTGTCGTTCCGTAAAAAGCGTTTTCTCCGGAACGGCAAGATGGACTCTTGCCCGGCTGACTTCTGCCAGTTGGCCAATGGTCCGATCCAGCTCTCCTTCCAGAGCTCTGCGATAATTAATTTTTTGAACAAATTCTGTTGTGCCAATAGTCGTTCTGTCAAATATTTCAAAACCGACAACCCCTCCCTGGGGGATCCCCTGGGTGGCCATTTGAATCCGAAGTTCATGAACCTTATCGGAGGGGACTAACACGGCAGAACCGTCTGCGGAAAACGAGTAGGGGATATGCGCCTCTTTTAATTTTCCGATAATGGTTCCGCTATCTTCGGACGAGAGATTGGAATAAAGCACTTCCAGTTCCGGTTTTTGCGCCCAGAGCCAGACCACCACCAGTCCTGAAACAGAGGCGATCAGGAAGACAATCAGTCCGAGCTTTTTTAGAACTGCGTTCGAAGTGAGACCTTGTGTAATCTGCTGAAAGTTATCCGCCATTTTTTATCCTTTTTATTTCAATAGAATTACGCCTAACCCCTTACTCTTTGCTTCATTCTTTCGTTGCTAGATCTGCATCTTCGAGATTTCCTGATAAGCGTTGACGATTTTGTTCCGGACCTGCATCATCAATTCAAAGCTGATGTCCGCCTTTTGCAAGGCAATCATGGTTTGGTGAAGATTCTGTTCCTTCCCTGTTTCGAAATTGGTGACGGCCTGATCGGCATTCAGTTGAGCTTCATTGACCATCTGAATCGATTCTTTCAAGGTTTCCAGAAAACCCGGTTCCCCCTTTGCGGCACCCGGAGAAACAGGGGACGGCAAGGCCGGATTCGATGCGACGGATGGGAGCCCGATGTTTTGAATATCCATAGATCTCCTCTCTATTTCCCGATTTCTAAAGCTTTAAGCGCCATATTTTTCGTGGCATTGAAGGCCGTGACATTGGCTTCGTATGAGCGGGATGCCGAAATCATGTTGACCATTTCTTCCATCGGATTAACATTCGGAAATAGCACATACCCTGAAGCGTCCGCATCGGGATGCTGGGGATTATAGACCTGTTTAAACGGCCGGGTGTCGCTGATCACATCGCTCACTTCGACTCCCTGTTCCGATTTGGAAGTGATGGAAGAAAGGGCACTTTCAAATGAATTGCCTGTGTCAACGGTGGAAAAGACAACATCTTTTCTCCGATAGGGGCCCCCTTCAGGCGTTCGGGTCGAGTCGACGTTCGCCAGATTGCTTGAGATCACATTGAGCCGTTCCTTCTGAGCATCTAACCCGGAAGCTGAAATCATAAAAGCTGCATCTAAATCCATTTTTCTGTCCCCTTATATATTTATCTTTCTTTGAGTGAAATGGGTCTCGCTTCTCACTTAACCTCTTAGGTTATTTTATTTACTTTCGCTGATGACATAATGGAGCATTTTAAACTTCTCGGAAATCATCTGAACGGCGGCGCTGTAATTGACCTGATTTTCCGCCAGTTTGGCCATCTCCATTTCACTATCCACCGTATTTCCATCCAGTCGTTTGGAGGGGCCCGGTATTTCCGTGGGCAAAATGGCTGTCGATCCGGAAGAGAGGCCTCCCAGATGAGATCCGCTTGTCCGGGAAAGTTGAATAGACGAGGAGTCGCTGGTCGCCGATTTCAAGATCTCTTTAAAATTAACATCGTTTGCCCGAAACCCGGGGGTCTCCTGATTGGCGATATTTGCTGAAATGACCCGATTCTTCTCGCTTCGGATGTCGAGTGATTTTTCAAGTATTCCGATGGTCTTATTGAATATTTCCATGGTGAATCCTTCTTTATTTAAGTTTCCACATGTTGATTATGCAAATAGCACGCCAGGAAAAATAAAGTGCCCCTGACCCATCACACTTCACCCTTCACCAGGTTTTCTCGATTGTCCTGGGAAGATTCTGCCTCCTCCAGAGGGCAACTTTTACCTACCCCTGGATCATTCGGTTGAATAAATCGTCCCGTTTCACGATAATCTCTTAACTTGTTTCGCACCGTTCTGATGCTAATCCCCAGTATTTTTGCGGTTTGGGTTCTATTTCCCCCTGATTTTTCAAGGGTTTTCAAAATCAATTCTCTTTCCGCCTCCCAGACGGTTTGAGGCATGACATGCGATTCAACTTTTTTAGAAGGATCCGATTGATCTTCCTCAAACATCAAATGCTCCGGGAAAATAATGCCGTTTTCAGCAAGAAGAAACGCACGCTCCATGACATTTTCAAATTCTCTGACGTTTCCCTGCCATTTTTTTGACATCAGGTGATTCAGAGCTTCCGGAGAAAGGGACATGGAAGGGCTCTCTTTTTTGCAGAAAAGTTTTTGTTGAAAGTATTCAAAGAGAATAGGGATATCGTTCAGCCGGTTCCGGAGTGGGGGCAACCTAAGCGGAAAGACATTGAGACGGTAATAAAGGTCTTCTCGAAACCGTCCTGATTTCACCTCTTCCCAGATCGGGCGATTCGTTGTGGCAATGACCCGGATATCTAATGGAATCGGCTCTTTCCCTCCCAGGAGTTCCACTTCGCGTTCTTGTAGAATTCGGAGAAGTTTCGCCTGGAGGTGAAGCGGCATTTCACTCACTTCGTCGAGCAGAATCGTACCGGTATGGGCCAGTTCAAATTTTCCGGGTTTTTTGGAGACGGCGCCTGTGAAAGCCCCCTTTTCATACCCGAAGAGTTCGCTCTCCAGGAGTGTTTCAGGGACCGCGGCGCAGTTGATCGCGATGAAAGGACGGTGTGCTCTGGGGCTGAATTCATGAATATGGCGAGCCAGGAGTTCTTTTCCGGTGCCGCTCTCTCCCTCGATCAAAATCGTTGCCTGGCTTGCCGCGACGACTTCAGCCAGTTTCAGGATTTTGAGCATGGCCGTATCCTGGCTGATCATCCGTTTTTTTCCTTTGGGAAGGCTCTTGATTCGGGAGATCGGATGCACCGCGTCTCCTTCCTGGAATGCTCTGCGAATCGCCGATTCCAGTGTCTCCTGCGTGAAAGGTTTAACCAGAAAATCAAAAATGCCCGACTTCATCGCATCAACCGCCTTGTCGATTGTCCCATAAGCAGACATCATAATCACCGGGATCTTGATTTGAGATTTCTGGATCTCCTGAAAGACTTCCAGACCATTCATCTGAGGCAGTTTAAAATCGGTCAGGATCGCCCCGATCGGTCTATCTTTGAAAAGTTGAATCCCTTCCTCTCCCCGTGAAGCGGTGAAGACGGAGTATCCCATCTGCTGGATAGATGCGGCCAGTGCGGACCGCATTTCGGGTTCATCGTCGATGACCAGAATTGATCGAGACTTCGTCTCCGTACTCATGATTTGTCTCCTTTTTTGTTCTCTTTTTTAATCTCGGCCAAAATCTGCAGTATGGTCAACCGGGAATCTTCTTCGCGGGAATGGTGAATGAATTCAGTCGAAATCTTTTTTTTCATCTGATTTAAGTGGTTCTCCCGGTACGATTCGAGAGGTCTCTGTTTACGACTACTCTTCATCCACAACTCTAAGACAGGGTTGATCCAGGCGACGGCCTCTTGTTCCGGGATTAAGCGGAAGCGTGAGAATAAAGGTCGTGCCGCATTGAGGAGACGAGGCCACCTCAATACTCCCTTCGTGAGCCTGGACTGCATTATGAACGATAGAGAGCCCCAGACCTGTTCCTTTATTCTTGGTCGTGAAAAAGGGGTCAAAAATCCGTGGCTGAACCACCTCGGAGATCCCGGAGCCGGTATCGCAGATACGGACGCGGACTTCGCCTTCTGAAGAGTCTGAAGTCATATCGCCAAAAATGGTCAACCGGCCGCCATCCGGCATCGCCTCCACGGCGTTTAAGATTAGGTTGAGAAAGACTTGCTTTAATAGAGATTCGTCACAAAGAAGCGGTTCAGTTACCTTTTCCAGCTGGATCTCAAGTTGAATCTGATTTTGAATCAGGAGCGGGAGAGAAAAGATCCTGGCCTCCTCGATGATTCGGCTTAACTCCTGTTTATTAAATGAGGGACTGGGTTTCCCTGTAAACAAGAGCAGATTGGTCAAGGCATAATCCATCGCCGAGACCGCTGACGAAATGTGGACGGCCCATTGCTCCTTTTCAGGATCATCTTTCAGATTATTCTTCAATAGCCCTGCAAAGAGCTCGATACTCCCGAGCGGATTTCTTAATTCATGAGCCATTCGGGCTGCCATTTCACCTGCCGCGGCCAGACGGACATTTCTTTCCGCCTTCTCCCGAAGAATCTGATTTTCATTTGAACTTTTCTCCAGCGCCATTTTTAACTGCTGGACCTGGGCCTCCATCGATTTATAGGAGCGCTCCAGTTCGAGCGATGCGGAACTGAAACGATGGAAGGCTTCATGAAGAAGTTCTATTTTTTCATTTTCGGTCGGCATCATTTTTTGGCCTCGATTTTGGAAGATGTTTTTTCAATGGATAATGTCTTGATTATCGGATCTGCCGCGGTTTTTCCGAGTTCGGCCAGGAGCTCTTTTTCTTTGTTCGTTTGACCCATAGCGGCATAGGACTTGGCAATGCGATATCGGATCCAATCAGACAATCGGGAATCTCCCTTTTCCCGGAGTCCGTTTTCATAAGCGGTAATCGCTTTCTTGTACTGTTTTAACTGAAAATAATTGTCGCCCAGTTTTTGATAAAGAACCGGCTTGAGATGAGGCTCTTTCTGAAGAAGCTGTTGATAAATTGGGATCGCTTCGCGGAACTGCTGATTTTTGTCATACGTGGAGGCCAGCTTCAGACTCATATTTCTCGCGTTCGGTGCGGCGGCATAAAGAGAAAGCCACAGTTTGAATTTCTCAATCGCCAGATCGTATTTCTTGGCTTTCAGCAAGATATTTCCGAGCGCTTCGATGACATCCGGCTTGCGCCGGCTCTCCGGATATTTTTTCAGAAAAAACTCCAGCTTTTTCCGGGCGGTCACGTATTCGCCGGTTTCAGTCAGGGTATTGGCGTAAAGGTAAAGTGCTTCATCCATTTGAGGAAGCGTAGTACTGTTCATCGAGGTTTCAAGGATGGGGAGAGCTTGGCTGTAAAATCCGTTTCGAATCAGACTGGAGGCGATTTTAAATCCGGTAGGGCCGAAAATTAGTTTTCCGGAGAAGATGTCCGCGGAACCGAAATAAATCTCGACGACCCCCAAATCATTTCCGGCCTGATACTCTTTGTCGACCGCTTCGACCGCAGATTTGTTCAGCGCAATGAGGACATCTCTCTGAAGCGGGGAGCCTTCGAGATACGGATAGAGCTTCTTATTAATTTCGAATGTCATGAGCGGTTTGCCGAGACGCAAGAACTGTTCCCCTTCCTGAAAGACAAATTGCTGTACCGTAATGGAGGGAGGGGGTTCCTGAAGAAGGCTGTCAATCATATCGCCGATGACTTTGGCTCCGTCGCGAGGCACTTTAACCTGTTTCGGATCGCCTTCGGTACACTTTTGAATGATAAAGGACTCCAGCCCATGTTTTCTCGATTTTTTCAGACACTCCTGGGTTTTGATTTCTTCGATTTCATTAATGAGATCGGTGATTTTCGTACCCAGAGGTCCGGGATAAAGACTTTGAATGATATCGACCATGTTGGTCGATGCTTTTCCATCTTCTTCGAGATAAAAGATATTGACCAGTCTCGATAAGACCATCAACGTCAGCGGATCCCTCGGAAAGATGTTATAGAATTTCAGGAAGATCTCTTTGGCCTCTTTCCTCCGGCCGGTTTGATAGGCCGAATCGCCGAAATGATAGAGGGTGAGAGGCTGTTGAGATAAATACGTTTCGTACGATTTCAAACCGGTACTGTAAATCATGTAGGCATGTGCAAAATCATTGGAGTAATAAAGCGTTTCCGCAAGTCCCAGGACCGCCAGCGGCCGATCCTCGGGTGCAAGAGAGGACGGGGAGATCTTGCTGTAGGCATCCAGGGCCTCTTTCCATCTTTCCCACACCTGGTAAGTATGAGCGATACCGAGAAGCGCTTTGGAAGCATATGGAGAGTCCGGAAACTTCAAGAGAATTCTTTTATAGCTTGCGATCGATTCATATTGAAGTCCGAGCCGAGAGGAGATGGCACCGATCTTCCAGAGTCCCCGCGCACTGTTTACAGACTCAGGAAAAGCGATGTTGGCCTCCCGAAACGAATCAATTGCCATCTGAAGAAAATCCGTATCTCCATCACCGGCAAGTTTTAAATAAATATCCCCCTTCAAAAAAAGGGCGACCTCTCTTTCAGTCTCTTTGGAAGCCGTTTCTAGAAGCTTTTTGGTTTCCTGAAGCGCGCTTTCGTATTCTCCCTTTTCATAAGGGTCCAGAGCGGGTTTCAACCATCGTTTCAACTGCTCTTTCCCTTTTTCCGGGATGAGCGGGAGATCATCCTCTTTCGCCATGATTTTAGCAGGAAGTGTGTTGTTCGATTCAGAAGCCGATGCATTAACGGCAGCGGGAGCCGATTCGACCGGGGGAAGCGTGCTGGCCAGAGCGATAGAGAAGATAAAAGCAGGAACGAATAAAATAGCGACACCTCGAACAAGAAAATGGATAAGGAGATTTCACAAACGATCTCAATCGGGGTATAAGCAATTAGTATGCCAGCGACTGTTTATGCGGCTTTAAGGGGAAAAACGGGGCGAAAGGCAGCTATTTTCGCAAAAAGAGGGGATTATTCTCTAAAATTTTTTTTTAATCAAGATCGACAGTCAAATGTTTGACGATCCCATTTTAGACTCTTGAAGAAGTTAAGGCGTGATCTCTTCCGTCTGTTTCGAATGTTTGTCGAGCCGTTTCAAACGTTCAACCAGGGTGGTCCGATTCAGCTGAAGGAGTTGTGCGGCCCTGTTTTTCACCCCTTTTGATTTGACAAGGGCCTGATTCAGCAGATGGACTTCAAACTCGGTGACCACCTTGGTGAAATTAATCCCTTCATCCGGAAACTGAAAAAGTGAAGAGCCGGATGCAGGCTCAATTCTTTTGTATTTATCGGGAATATCTTCCGGTGAAATGGCACCTTCGTGCCGTAAGGTAATCATTCTTTCCATCAGATTTTCCAGTTCGCGGATATTGCCGGGCCAGCTGTAAGCCATCAGAATCTTGAGCGCCTCAGGCGTCAAGCCTTGAATGGTTCTCCCTTTTTTCGAGTTGAATTTGGAGAGAAAGTGATCGATTAAAAGAGGAATATCTTCTTTATGTTCTCGCAGGGCGGGGACATAGATCGGAATGACGTTTAACCGGTAGAAAAGATCTTTACGGAATTTTTTTTCAACCACCGCTTCTTCAAGATCCTGATTGGTTGCGGCAATAATCCGGACATCGACGTGGATCGAACGGTTCCCTCCTACCCGTTCAAACTCCCGTTCTTGCAATACCCGGAGGAGCTTTACCTGCAAGGGAAGCGGGAGTTCGCTAATCTCATCGAGAAAAAGCGTTCCGCCATGGGCAAGCTCAAACCGGCCGAGTCTCGAAGAGACCGCGCCGGTAAAGGCCCCCTTTTCATGTCCAAAAAGTTCGCTTTCCAGAAGCGCTTCCGGAATCGCGCCGCAATTGATCGGAATCAGCGGCTTGTCCTTCCGGGGGGAGTTAAAATGAATGGTCTTGGCGATGACCTCCTTCCCTGTACCGCTCTCTCCCTGAAGGAGGACGGTGCTGTCGCTGTCCGATACCTTTTCAATCATTTCAAATACTTTTTGCATCGGGGGAGAGTTTCCGATGATATTTTCAAATCGGTATTTTTCCTGGACGCTCTTCTGGAGAATCAGGTTTTCATGTTTGAGGCGATAATATTCCAGCGCCTTCTTGACGAGCGCCAGAACGAGATCAATTTGGAAGGGCTTGGGGAGATAATCGTAAGCTCCCGCTTTTAACGCATCCACCGCTGATTCAATCGTTCCAAAAGCCGTCATCATGATGACCACCGCTTCAGAATCGATCTTTCGAATCTCCTTTAACAGGTCAATTCCGGTCATTCCGGGGAGATGGTGGTCGATCAGGTATAGATGGAAGGGGGTCCGTTTCGCCATTTTTAGCGCTTCTTCGCCTTCGGCTAGCGAGACGGTTTGAAATCCGGAAGTATTGAGAAGCATCTCGAGCATCTTGCGAACCGATGCGTCATCTTCGACAATCATGATTTGAGAAGTCGGCATGGGCGTCTCCTTCCAAGAGGTAAAACGGTTATTAGTCAAGAATTTGACAAAATAATTCTTTATCTTTCAATAACAAGCCGGAATAATAGACGAAGTGTCAATTCATTGCAGAATAGTTTATAAATAACACCTTTTCCGGGATTAGTCAAATTAAAGCGTCAATATCATGGCGTTCTTTTGCCTGATTTCGGGCCAAATTTCTTCGCTTGTTCAACGAAACCGATTCTACTACAATCGGGAATAAGAGATCTGGTCGGCCCGTACCACTCACAGGAAGTTTGACATCCATGAAAAAATATTTGACTCTTTTTAGAATCAACTGGCAGAACTCGCTTCAGTACAGGGCCTCGACGGTGATTTATATCGTCGGATACGGCCTCTATATCTCGGTCATTCTTTATCTCTGGATGTCCGTATACCAGGCGGGGAACAAAATGGGGGACTACACCCTGACCGATCTTTTAACCTATTATCTCCTGCAGTTGATTGTGAATATCCTGATCCTTTCTTATATCAGCTGGGAACTGATCGACCAGATCCGGGAAGGTTTCTTTTCAAATTTCCTGATCAAACCGCTGAATCTTCTCGTCTATTGGTTTACTGTCAATCTCTCCGGAAAACTCCTGGAGACGATCTATCTCAGCATGATTGGCGCGGTGCTCTATTTTTTCATGAGGGATTATTTCTGGCTTCCGCATCATTTCTCAACCTTTATATATTTTGGGGGTTCTTTATTTCTGGCCATGACGCTCGCCTTTCTGATGGATTTTTGCATCGCGCTGATCGCTTTCTGGTTGATTCAGGTGAGGGTGTTCAAGTTCATGCTCCTCTACCTGGTCTTCTTCTTTTCCGGAGCGATTCTTCCGCTCGACCTTTTCCCGCAATGGCTCCAGAAAGGGGTTCACCTCCTTCCCTTTCAGTATCTCGCCTATGTGCCGATCCGGATTTTTCTGGAGAAACAAGAGAACCTCTCCTCGGTCTTTACGATTGAATTGTTCTGGCTCCTCTTCTTTTTTGCGTTGGCGAGCTGGATGGTCTCACGCGGGGTGAAGAGATATGAAGCGGTGGGGGGCTGACAATGATTGAAGCGATTCGACGCCACTTGAAACTTTACATCGCCTTTCTTGGCCACAATTTGAAAAATGAAATGATGTATCGTGCAAACTTTATCATTCTTTCCGCGATGGATATCTTTTTCATGGGGGTTAATGTCGTTTTTTTTACGATTATCTTTAACAATGTCCAGACCGTTGCCGGGTGGAGTTACTATCAGATGCTGATCCTGATCGGAAGTGTGGGAATCGTACGCGAAATGGCCTACCTGACATTCCGACAGGGGTTTTTAAATATCGGCGACTATATCCGAACCGGAGAATTCGACCTCCTATTGGTAAAACCGCTCTCCCCCCAGCTGCATCTCGGATTCCGCCATATTTCCATGACCGAGAGCCTGGGTGAAGGGATCATGGGGATCATCCTGGCTGCGATCGGCTATTATCATCTTCCTCCGGGAAGTGTCATGGCGGTTCCGCTTTATATTATTTTTCTTTTTGTCTCGCTGATCATCTATTATTCCTTTTGTCTGATCGTCAACAGTGCCGTTTTCTGGATTATTAAATCACAGGAGTTAAATACGATTGTTTACTATTTTATGGAGACCGCGCGCTATCCGAGAGACATTTACCGGGGAATCGGAAAGGCGCTGTTTACTTTTGTCATTCCGATTTCGCTGATTGCGACGACGCCGGCCTCGATTCTGGCAGGGCGCGTCAGTTATTCCTTACTTTTTTTGTCGCTTTCCGTCGCCGGAGGATTGTTGTTGATCGGATCTTTAATCTGGCAGGTGAGTATTCGGCATTACTCGTCAGCAAGCAGTTAGTGAAAAGTTGATGAAAATGCTTCCGTTGTTGAAATTGGACCGAATGTGGCCTTGCTCCCGGTCGCTTCATTCGCTCTCCGCGTCTGCGGAAATAGGCGGGGGTATCCATGCCCCCTCCCCACTTGTCCTTACACGTCAAAGGCCAGTGGGGTTTCCCCCTGCCCATTTTCTCGTCGTGTTCGTTCGCTCAATTCGCGAATGTTCGCTCGCCCGCATCCGGTCCATTTTCAGCGAGAGTTTTTTTTACGGTTTTTTACTTGAAATAACCTGTCGTGTTATATCCTTAACGGAGACTCGGCGAAATTTGAAAATGCTTCATCCAATTGTTTAATCGAGATGAGCATGAATTTCGGCGCCGTCGGAGGGAAGAATGTAGCTCAACCGGTCATAAATATTGTTTCGCTAGTAGTTATTTCATTTTTTCCCAATTTAACAACTTAACAATTCAACAGGTTTCTTAATACTATGTCCATAATAGAAGTAAAGAATCTCACCAAGAGTTTTGACTATTTTAATAAAGAGCCCGGTCTTATCGGCTCGATCAAATCCCTTTTTTGGCGAGAGACCCTTTACAAGTACGCCGTCAAGGATGTCTCCTTTCAGATTGAAGAGGGAGAACTCGTCGGATTTCTCGGTCCGAACGGGGCGGGCAAAACCACGACGCTCAAAATCCTTGCCGGAATTCTGCTTCCGACCGGAGGGAGCGCCAAGGTGTTGGGTTTCGACCCCTGGAAAAGAGATAAAAAATACCAGCGGCAATTTTCCATCGTGATGGGACAAAAACATCAGCTCTGGTGGGATCTTCCGGCAATGGAATCCTTTGCCTTGAATCGCGATATTTATGAATTGGATGCGACGGAATATAAAAAGAACCTGAACTTGTTGGTGGAACTCATGGGATTGGAAGAACTCCTCAATGTCCAGGTCCGAAAACTTTCGCTAGGCGAGCGGATGAAATGCGAGCTGGTGGCCGCGCTATTGCATCAGCCCAAAGTCCTCTTTCTCGACGAACCGACAATTGGTCTCGATGTCGTCTCCCAGGAAAAGATCCGCCAATTTGTCGAAGAGTTCAATCAGAAGAATAAGACGACGATTATCCTGACCAGCCATTACATGCGGGATGTCGAGCGATTGTGTAAAAGAGTCCTGGTGATCAATAGCGGCGGGATTATCTACGACGGGTCGCTCGAAGAGCTGATGAACAAATATATCGACCATAAAATCATCACCGTACAGTTTCTCAAGGCGGTTCCCGAACGTGATCTGAATCGGTTCGGACAGGTCGTTGAAAAAGAAGGACTCCGTGTGGTATTAAAAACCGGAAAGAAAGAGGTCCCTCATGCAGTACAGCAGATGTTGACGGAGTTTCCGGTTGAAGATCTGACGATTGAAGAGGTGAAAGTCGAAGAGGTCATTCGGACCATTTTTGAAAAGACTAATGAAGCCCCTTAGGTTTTTTCATCATCAGCAAAACAGGTAGAATCAAAAGACAAATCCACCCCACCGTCCAGAACGTATCGACAAACGCCTTCATATTCGCCTGCTTGAGGAGTTGACCGTAAAGCGAAGCGGTCGCCATCCCCTTAGCGGTAATCCGGTCGATCCCTTGCGCAATCAGATTTTCAAAAATCGACTGGGTTCTCTCCCGCGTGACGGGATCATAAACGTCAATATGGGATCCCAGCGTCATTTGATGAAATTGTGCGCGCCGGGCCAAAATCGTCGTCACGAGTGCAATGCCCAAACTCCCCCCTAGATTTCGGGCTAAATTCATAATCCCGGTCCCGTTTCCGATCTGATCTTTAGGAAGATAGGAGAGCGAAACCACATTGATCGGGATAAAAAGAAAAGCGAGGCCAAATCCCTGGATAATCCTCGGCCAGGTAATCGACCAGAACCCAAGGTCGAGATTGAAATGGGACATCTGAAAGAGCGAAATCGCAGAGATGATCAGACCGGTCCCGACCATCAGTCTGGCATCGACGACTCCGACAAATCTTCCCACAAAAGGCATCATAATCAGAACGGAGATCCCGCCCGGTGTCAGGACCAACCCGCTTTCCATCGCCGTGTAGCCCATCAAAGTCTGAACATATATCGGTAGAAGGGCCAGCGAACTGTAAAGCACAAATCCGAGTGAAAACATAAGCAGGACTCCGGCGGTGAGGTTCAGGTCTTTAAAAAGCCTCAACTGCAATACCGGATTCTTGTTTTTGAGTTCCCAGACCAAAAAGACAATCAGTGCAATCATCATTAAAATAAAGAGATTGACGATAAAAGCGGATTCAAACCAATCCTCCCGCTGTCCTTTATCGAGAACAATCTGCAGGGAACCCAGACCCACGACGAGGAGCCCAAGTCCGATATAGTCGATATTCTTAAAACTACTTTTTTCAAAATCGGGGGGATCTTTGACAAAAGTCTGAACGAGGAAAAATGAGAGCAGACCGATTGGAATATTGATAAAAAAGATCCATCGCCAGGTAAAATTGTCGGTAATCCATCCTCCAAGAGTCGGACCGATAATCGGGGCAAAGACCACCCCCATACCGTATATCGCCATTCCGATTCCCTGTTTCTCCCTGGGGAAGGCGTCAAACAAAATGGCCTGAGAGACCGGCTGTAAAGCACCGCCCCCTAATCCCTGAAGAATTCTGAAAAACACCAAGAACGTCAGGCTCGGCGCTAGGCCGCAGAGTGCCGAACTGAACGCAAAGAGAAAAATGCAGATCAGAAAGAATTTTTTCCTCCCGATCAGCCTCGAAAGCCACCCGGAGACGGGTAAGATGATGGCATTCGAGACCAGATACGAGGTCAAAATCCAGGTGCTTTCGTCGATACCGGCCGATAAATTCCCCGCGATATGGGGGAGAGAGACGTTCGCCACTGTCGTGTCGAGAACTTCCATGAAGGTTCCCAGCATGACGGAGAGGGCAATGATAAAAGGATTGGTCTTATTCTGCTCCAGAGCCGGATTCATGGTGATCAGGAACCGCTGAGGGCAACTGTTGCGACGACATTCAAACCGGATCGGAGAATGACCTCCGGATGCGATTTGAGTTCGGATTCATCCAAGACGATTTTGACCGGAACCCGTTGGACGACTTTGACATAATTTCCGGTGGCGTTTTCCGGAGGGAGAAGAGAGAAGCGTGCACCTGTCCCTGCGGCAATGCTATCGATTCGTCCATGAAATAGAAGACCAGGGTAAGAATCGACCCGAACCTCCGCTTTCTGGCCCGGCCTCATGCGGCCGGTCTGCGTCTCCTTGAAATTGGCGACGACCCAGAGGTCTGTGAGTGGGACAATTGCCATCAAAGACTGACCCATTTGAACCCATTGGCCAGGCTGAACCGATTTCTTGGAGACCTTCCCGGATGCAGGGGAGGTGATATGGGTGTAAGATAATTCCAGTTCGGCGTTATTTAGAGCCGCTTCGGCTTCGACCACTTTGGCTTCACCCAGTTTAACCTGCGCCCGGGTGACGGCGATCTGCTGTTCCAGCGCCCGGAACTTTGACGCATTGGAAGAGGCCGCCCGTTCGGCCTCTTCCAGCTGTTGGTGCGATATTTCATCGTTTGCCGCCAGAAGTTTATATCGCCTGAGATCACTCAGCGATTTCTGATAATCGGCATTGGCGGCTTCACTCTGCGAAATAATCTGGCCGACCTGTGCCTGGGTCGAAAGGAGCGTTTCCCGAGCCGCCTGCCGCAAAGCAACCGCCTGTTCAACATGGATTTGGTAATCCTTGCTCTCGATATTCATCAGCGGATCGCCTTTACGTACTTCCTGATTATCCCGGACGAACACTTCGGACACATATCCCGAGACCTTGGGAATAATCGGGAAGAGATCTCCCTCAATCTGGGCATCGTCGGTCGAAATAAAATTCTGGGATCGCTGGTAGTAATAGAGCCCCCAAAAGAGGCCTCCGAGAAGCAATAGAACAATAAGAGTCAGTTTGATTTTTTTATTCAAGAGGATTCCTTCCTGTTTAAGGTAAACGAGAAAAAAACTCGTCCATCTGGCCTGTCACATAAAAATATCTTAAAATTCCGGCTTGGAGCTCAAATTGCGCCTCCACCAGCGCTTCTCGCGCTTCAGTCAAGGTCGTCTGCGATTTAATTAATTCGATATGGGTCCCCACGCCGCTCTTGAACCGGTGTTCTGAAAGACTCAGCTCTTTTTCGGCGAGGGCAAGTCTTTCATTAGCCAGATCGAGCTCTTTCTTGACGGCGTTAAAATCATTGTAAATCTGCCTGACCTCCAGTTCAACTTGCAGGGCGGCATCGGTGCTCCGCACTTTTTCCTGCTGGAGCTGGCTCATGAGGCTCTGTTCATGGGAATGTCGGACCTCTCCGTCATAAAGCGGCCAGTTGAGCATGATGCCGACAGTTTGAGTGGGGAAACTGTCAGAAATGCCATTCCCGGTTTCCCCATAATCTGCAAAAAGATTGATGGAAGGATATTTCTCTTTGGATGCCGCCTTCAGCTGAATCTCTTTGACCTTTTCCTTTTGGGATTGAAAGGCCAGCTCCTTCCGCCGGCTTAATGCGATCTGAAGACTCTCCTGGATATTTGGAAAAGAGGTCTCCGGTAGAGGCCGGTTGTCGAGCGTCAACATTTCACCCAGCGGAATACCCAACTGATTCTGCAGGGTCAGAAAAGCGTCCTCTTTCTGAGTGACCGCTGAGACCAGTTTTTGACGGTCTTCCGACAGTTTCACCATGGCCCGGGTGACGTCCAGAATGGTACTGACGCCGCTCTCTTTTTCATGTTCGGCGAACTTAAGGAGCTCCTCCGAGAGCTGGACATTGGCCTGATCCGCACTGAGGGAGGACTCGGCTTTTTTGGAATTCAGATAAAGAATGGCGGTTTGATAAAGAAGTTCTGACTCGGTCTGACTCAGTTCTATTTCAGATGCACGGCTCTCTTCGTCCGCGGCATAAAGCTGATTGAGAGAATTCAGATTCAGCAACGTTTCGTTAAAAGACAATCGTGCGTCAAACGTGCTGAATGGCCCGATCTTGTCGGGCGCCCCCGGAAAAGTGATCCCCTGTGCCTTGAGATTGGTCTCGCCCCGACGTTCCAAAAGATTGAAAGAGAGTTTCGGGAGAAAGGCAGATCGCTTTTCCAGACGAAGAGCCTGTTTTTCGATAATCTTCTGCTTTCCGATCGCCCTTTTGGAGCTGTTTTTCAAATTAAGCTCCAGAGCGGCTCTGAGCGTGAGCGTATCGCTGGCAAAAAGAATCTCGGTTTGAAACAAAGAGACCCAGACTAAAAGAGATATGAAAAATAAACGGAGACTCATCTTTTAGGGCGATCTCCTTGAACAAGGTGTTCCCACTCAGCGCTTTCAAATAGGAGTCTGACCTTTCGAAGCATAGAAGCGCTCAGGTTCAGCTCTTTTGCCGGAAGAGAAATCTTGAGACGGGAAAGAAGTTCATCTTCCTGACGACTCATTGCTTTAAGCAGATCCTGTCCTTTCTGGTTCAATTTGACAAGAGGAGAGCGTTTGTGGGCCGGATTGTCAATATAGGTGACATAACCCCCTTCATGGAGCTGACTGACGATCGTCTGAATGTATTGCCGGGAAACCGGCCGGATTCGGGCCATTTGCGGGACGGTCTGCGGTCCTAACCGTTCCAGATTTTTTAAAAGGCCCCGTTTGGGTCCGGAAGTTTCGCCCTGCTGATGAATCTGTTCGGCAACCACCCTCAATCGGTAAAATAGGGCTACCGTTTCATTGATTAACGATTCCAGAGGAGACTCCTTTGGAGGAGCTACTGGACCGGGACTTTTTCTTATGGGCGTTCTTACCATACGAGAAGTTTCCAACAGGAAACATCATCATGTCAAGAAAATTGTCATTATGACAACTTTATTGCCTTACAGGCACTTTTAAAGGAAACTGTTTCAATCTGTCGGCATTTATATTAAAATACTTTTCTTTTTCTGGAGCTTCGTGCCCAGCTATTTTTATTTGTCATTCCCGAATGATTTAATCTGGGATCTAGTAAGAACGAACGCCGCCGAGACGGAGAGGCGGCAGGGAGAACAGCACTTTTTTTTAAATTATCTCGGTTTAGGTTCGAGCAGTTTATATTTCTTCTTGCGAAGTGTTTTTGAAGCCGAAGTGGTGGAATTGGTAGACACGCTAGGTTCAGGGTCTAGTGGGGGTGACCCCGTGGGGGTTCGAGTCCCCCCTTCGGCACCATCTTCTTTTCAATAAAATCAATAAGTTATTCTAAATCTGGTTTCCTATAAATAATTCTTCTCTTTAATTTTTCCAAAACTTGAACACTAGCACAGGAGACGATTTAATTCGCAATCAGAAGGTCAGGGGTTTGTTCCCGCTCATTTCCTTTAATAATTTGAAATCCAGAAATCCAAAACCCATGGATATCATACTTATTTAGTTAGTTTTGTTTTGAACTTGGCCAGTATTTCTGGTGACAAAATCCGGGGAGAGGAAAAATTGAAGAACGTAAATTAAGTATGGTTTGGACGACATACCAATAATAGCAGCACTTCATGTTTTTATAATTCTTTTGATTTATTAATTGAGTTTAGATGTCCCCCGTAGCTACTGCTATCCGGTTCTAGTTCCAGTCGTCGATCTTGATGTCGTGAGGTTCGGGGGAGCCTTTCCCGGTTTCGAGAAGTGATTTCAGGCTCAACATAAAAACTCCCCACTTGGTACTGCAGTGGTACATCATTTCGCTCTGCTCCTTCCAGCCTTGGTGTTTGAAGAAGACGATAGTGTAGTCGCCCTCCTGTCTAAGTTGAAAGCTTATTTTCGTATCGATCCATTCTTTGGGTCCGTCGACTACTTGCCACACCACGCTCTTGGCGGGATGAAGCTCAATAACCTTCATGTCAAAACCGCCGACCTCAAAACGGAATTGGAGGACTCCACCGACTTTGCCACTTTCCCCCTTGGTGTTTTTCGTCCACCACGCTGCAAGACCTTCGTGCGTGGTCAACGCTTTATAAACGGCGTCCAGAGACGACGACTTGATTCCTACTTTATGTAAGATATCTCCCATAGGTAATGTCTCCTCTTAGTTGTTGACTCTTGTACATGTTTCTAATTCGACCAACTTTTTCTCGTTATTTCGTTTTGGCCCATTTTTCTAACATACTCATACAACCCTCCCAACCCTCTGTATGGCCCTTTTTGTCCTCTTCGTTTCGTAACCCCTCATGAGTGAGTGTTAAGTCGGTCACATTTTCTGAAACTTTTTTGAAAATCAAGGTCACGGTTGTTTCGTAATCGGCCTCCTGTTTAGGATGCCAGGTAAATACCAGCTTATTCGGACGATCGATGACTTTATATTGACCGTTAGTAGGACAGGATATCTCTGTACCCATCTTCATTTCCACCCGCCAGGCACCACCCACCCGCAAATCCGCCTCAGCGGCCGAGGTCGTCATTTTCTCACTGGCTCGAAACCACTGTTTCATCAGTTCCGGCTTGGTCCAGGCGTCAAAAAGCCGCTCTGCCGAAGCGTTGATTGTTCGTCGAACCATTAACACCATATTGTCTTGCTTCATTTTTTCTCCTCCTGTTTTTGATCTCTATTTGAAGCCATAAATTGCTCCAACTCATCCAATTGGTTGTTCCAGAACTGCCGGTATTTTTCCAACCAATCCACCGCCTTTCCCATCGTCTTCGGCCTCAAGGTTAGACGAAAAACTCGTCCATCCGCTTCATCTGTTTTACGTTCAATTAAATGACCCTTTTCCAACACTTTCAGGTGTTTGGAGATGGCCGGAAGCGTCAATTGGGATTTGCCCGCCAAGTCACCTACCTTGGCTTCCCCTTTGGAAAGGGTCATCAAAATCTCCCGCCGGGTTGGGTCCGAAAGGGCGTAAAAGACGTGGTCCAAAAGGGCTGTTGCGTTTTTTGATCTCATGTATCCTCCAATATAGTTAACTATATAGCAAACTAAATTGCCAATTGCAAGTTAATTTTTAAGATATAGAAAACTGAACTACTTTTGGTGGCATAAGCTTTTAAAGGCCTTTTTAAAGAATAAAATAATGATCCAAGAGTAAAAGAGGTTCGGATTGGGAATTACAACTTGTTACAACTTTGTACATAGACGAAAAGACTTTGAAAACAACTCCAGCTATAACTGAACTCGTAAGATTATAAATGGATAGGGAGGAGATCATGAGCTGTATGAAATGTGGGGGATTGATGGTTCATGAACATTTCCGGGACTACCTCGGAACTCAAACTCACTGCGAAGTGATCGGATGGCGCTGTGTGATCTGTGGGTTAAGGCATGATCGTCTCATTCAGATCCGGCAGACGGAAAGAAAGGAGGCCTTCGAGATTAAAAACCAAAGTATCTGATCGGGGTAACCGACCCATACTGTAAAAGCCTTTTAAGAAAACTTATCAATTATTACTTTATTAAGGAGAGTATTCAATGAAAATCATTTTCAAGAGTCTATTGTTTATGTTCACTACAATATTGTCCGCATCCCCTCTAGCCATGGCTGAACCGATGGATTATGCCGGAACGCATGAAGAGATGGGAAGCCATTCGATGATGCACCACGGGATGGAACATCATTCGATACACGGTGAAGATTGCAAAATAAATGGTCACTGGATGAAGCCTCATAATGCCGCGAACCATTTTCTGGCGATGAAAGAGGCTTTAAAATTAAACGAGAAGCAGGTCAGCGAATTGAAGGTTTTGAGAGATAATTATCGAGCTGAAAATACCGTCAATGAAGCGAAGCTGAAAGTTGCTGAAGAAGAACTTAAAGATCTTCTCGTCGAAGATTCGGTCAACGTTGAAAAAACGGAGGCCAAAGTTAAGGAGATCGAGGCCTTAAAGGGAGGCCTTTGGAACAGCTATATTAGACAAATTGCCAAAATCAAGACCCTTATTCCAAAGGAGCAGATGAAATCCCTGCATGAATCAGGTCCCAAGCATCACGGGATGGAAAGGGACTGACGCTGAACGTCGGAGGGATGATCGAATCCTGCCGAATTGGCAGGATTCACTCCGAACTTTGATGGAAGATCTCTTTGAAGTAGAGAAGTCAGAACGATCAGTTTATGGTAACATATCTGAAAATGTGGTTAAATTGGGCGTTTTTTGTTTGAATGCGATCCACGAATGGCGTAGAACCCGGGTATATAACAGGACGGAATGATGAAAACTTCTATTCTTATTATAGACGATGACCAGAAATTAAATAAACTGGTGGTCGAATTGCTTCATGATTTTGGATTCGAAACTGAAACGGCCATTCATCCCGAAGATGGGTTAAAAAAGCTGAGGGAAAAATCACCGGATTTGATTATTCTCGATGTGATGCTTCCGGGGATGAACGGATTTGAGGTCTGCAAGAAGATTCGGCAGACCAGCCCGGTCCCGATTATCATGTTGACCGCCCGGGGGGAGGTCACGGATAAAATCGTAGGCCTGGAGCTTGGTGCGGATGATTACTTGCCCAAACCGTTTGAGCCGAGGGAACTCATTGCCCGCATTCACACGATTCTCCGCAGAACCAACGGGAACGTTCAAACGAAGATCCGGCAGTTCGGCCGGTTGAAGGTTGATTTTGCCAAACGGGAGGCGAAGCTGGAAGATGAAGTTTTGGAATTAACCACCGTCGAATTTGCGACGCTGGTCTTTCTCATTAAAAATAAGGGGAAAGTGCTGAATCGCGATGAGATCCTGGAAGAGTTGAGAGGGATCGAATGTGAAGCGTTCAACCGATCCGTAGACATTACCATCAGCCGTCTTCGTCATAAACTTCGCGATGATCCGAAAAAACCTACTTTTATTAAAACAGTCTTTGGCACCGGATATCTGTTCATCGGGGGCGAGAACGAAATTGAAAAATAGCCCGATTCATCCCTTTTTTAATTCTATTTTCACCAAGCTCATTCTGATTTTTATTTTGTCAGGCCTCTGCGTATTTCTCCTCTTGAAGAGTTTTAACCGGTACATGTTCAGGAGTACGGAAGACACCGCCTTGCGAAAGAGTGTGGTTCATTACCTGACCTATCTGGTTCAGGATCTGGGGAGCCCCCCGGATCTGGATCGTGCAAAGGAGATTGCCGGGCAATCTTCCCTCAAGATTCGATATGAAAGTCCGGAATTGACCTGGTCCACGCCGGATTTTCCCGTTTTAGTTTCTCAACCCGAGTTTCATGTCTGGAAGGAGTATACGAATATTCGGGCGGGAAAGGGGCCCGGTTGTGTCCTTGTCGAATTGACCCAGGGAAATGGCAGATATCTCTTTGAGTTTACGCCAGCTTTTACCCGAGAAATCGGAAATATGGAGCCTCTGGTGGTCCTGACCATTCTTTTGATGCTGGTCCTTCTTGCGACCTATTTTACGATTCGCGGGATCCTGAATCCGGTCAAAGGACTCACAATCGGTGTCGAGGAAGTGACCCGGGGTAATCTGGACTATCGGGTTCCCATCAAACGGTCTGACGAGCTGGGTCAACTGGCCAAGGCGTTTAACGCCATGACCGGCCGGATTCGAACAATGCTTCGCGCGAAGGAACAATTAATGCTGGATGTCAGCCATGAACTTCGATCTCCGCTGACCCGGATCAAGCTTTCTCTTCGATTGATACCTGAAAGCCGTATGAAGGAAAATATCCAGGAGGATGTCCTGGAAATGGAGAAAATGGTGACACAGTCTTTGGATGCCGCGAAAGAGAGCTTTATGCCGGGACAACTCAATCTTCAGCCGGTCGATCTCGCAGAGCTGATTGATCAGGTCATACCGCTATTCAAGAACCGGCATCCCGGAATTCAATGGGTTGAACGGCGCGACAAAATAGTGCTTCGGATTGACCCGGACAGGATCAAAAGCGTGATCAAAAATCTATTGGATAATGCGATCAAATATTCCGTGGAAGGGGGATCACCGATCAAGGTGTCGATTGAAAAAAGGGACTCTCGGGTGATCGTTCGTATTCAGGATCACGGGATCGGAATTCCCGCAGATGAGATTCCGCTGATTTTTGAGCCTTTTTACCGGGTGGACAAATCCAGGTCCAAGGATACAGGTGGATTCGGATTGGGTCTGAGTCTTTGCAAATCGGTCATGGAAGCGCATCAGGGAGAAATCAAGATCGAAAGCGCTCACGAAATGGGGACCACCGTCTCCCTCCATTTTCCGGATATGAACGTCTGACAAGAGGGTCAGGAATTTTTATTGCGAGTTGGATTCTTTCGTAATGCGGCGGAGCCTGGCAATCATTTTTTCTGTGGGTATCCGGTCCCCTTGCTGGTTTCCAACGTCAATCCCTTTTTTAAGAATAGCAATCAACTCGTCTCTTTTCCCCAGTTTATTTAAAACCTGAGTCAGAAGATAATAAGAGGCGGTATGATCCGGATTCAACTTCAAACCTTTTTTCAGGGTTTGCTCCGCTTCAATATCAAACCCTTCCGTAAAATAAGCCTGTCCCAAACCAAAACAGGTTGTAGAATCCGTTGGATCGATGGCAAGAATGTTTTCAAATTTTATGATCCGGTCTGACTTTTCCATGAATTTGTTTTACAACTATTCTAAATGGGTCTGGACCCCAAAAGCCGTTACCTATAACATCCTCCTGAAATGGCATATCATGTATATCGTTGGATTACGATCTGAAGAACCAGGGCAACCCGGATAAAATGATACCAATAATCACCATCTCATAAATATTGGATACTAAAAAAGGAAAAACGTTCAGGGCGACGCCTACCCACAATGGTGTCATTTTTCCTTGTCTCTTGCCATAGATAAAATATCCGACCCCGATCGTTCCAAATATCATTGAAAAGATTAACGTGGTTCCAAAATCCATTTGGCTCACTATCTGATTTCGTTTGATGACAACTATTGGAAGTTAAATCAATGACTGTTTGAGTGGATTCTAAGTAAGTTTTGAGAAAAAGACAAGAATTGCCATTCTTTTTTTTTGACATTGCCTGAGCGATCAGTTCAAACTGAGAGAACCGCTCAGATCAATTTCAATCGGATAAGGAGAATCGGGTTTTGGAAAACTTGTTTCTGGGGAAGGAAGCGTTTGGTTATCCTGGTATTGCTCCCAAGTGGACCCGGAGTGAAAAAGAAGGGGTAGGAACCGCATATAACACCTCCAGCCGCATCTGGTTTACGCTCTCTCATGGCATTGTCAATGAAGTCTATTTTCCCACGCTGGATTCTCCTCAAATCCGGGACATGGAGTTTTTGATTACGGATGGAGAGACTTTTTTTCATGAAGAAAAAAGGGATTTGATTTCCCAATTGGAATATCTGGATCAGGAATCGTTAGGCTATCGGATTATCAATTCAGATCCGCACGGACGATACCAGATCGTCAAAGAAATCATTGCAGATCCCCATCTTCCTTCTCTTTTAATTCATACTCGCCTGGAAGGATCCGAACCGTTTTTAAAGAAGCTCCAACTATTTGTCTTAATGGCCCCCCATTTGGGTAAAGGGGGATGGGGAAACAACGCCGGAAAAATGGATGTCGCCGGGCAATCCCTTCTGGTCAGTTTTAGAATTCCTTATTTCCTTGCCCTCGGAACGACCCTTTCTTTCAAACGTTCATCCTGCGGATTTGTCGGGACCAGCGATGGATGGACGGATCTCCATGACAACTTTCAAATGGATTGGGAATTTGACTACGCCCGGGATGGCAATGTTGCGGTGATGGGAGAGGTCGATCTTTCCAAAGGGAGGGAGTTTACCGTGGGGCTCAGTTTCGGATTCGGCCTGCATGATGTGACAACCACTCTGTTGCAATCGTTAGGAATCCCTTTCCATGAACAGAAACAGCGTTTTCAGGAACAATGGGAGCGTATTTGCTGCAATATTCTCCCTCTGGGAAAGGTTTCAGGCGATGGCGGCCGGCTTTACAATATCAGTCATAGCCTGCTGTTGGCGCATGAAGATAAAACCTTTCCGGGGGCCATGATTGCGTCGATGAGTATTCCCTGGGGAGAGATTCATGGAGATGCCGAAGGATTGGGTGGCTACCACCTCGTCTGGACCCGGGATTTATGTCAAAGCGCCACAAGCCTTCTTGCAGCCGGCAATAAAGACACCCCTTTCAGAGCGCTGGTATACCTTGCTGCGTCACAGCTCCCCGATGGGGGATTTTATCAGAATTTCTGGATCAATGGAGAGCCTTACTGGCAGGGAATTCAGCTGGATGAGGTCGCTTTTCCCGTTATTCTTGCCTGGCGGCTAAAAGAATTTAAAGCATTGAAGGATTTTGATCCTTACCCCATGGTTCTTAAAGCGGTGCGTTATTTGATCTGTCAGGGACCGGTAACGCCTCAAGAGCGCTGGGAAGAGAGCAGTGGGTATTCCCCTTCGACACTTGCGGCGAATATTTCCGCGTTGATCTGTGCAGCCGATTTTTCGCGTCAGCGAAAAGACGAAACAACCGCACGCTTTCTGGAAGAATATGCGGACTTTCTGGAGTCGCATATCGAAGCCTGGACCGTGACAAACCAGGGAACGATTGTTCCGGGAATTGCCCGGCATTATATTCGGATTCACCCGGTGGAAACCGATCAATCGGAACCGGATGAAGACCCGAATGGAGGAATCCTTTTTATTCCTAATCATGCCGCCGGCCACCGGGCTTATTATCCTGCCCGGGAGATTGTCGATGCGGGGTTTTTGGAATTGGTTCGTTACGGCATTCGGAAGGCGGACGATCCCTTGATCGAAGACTCTTTAAAGGTGATCGATACCGTGCTCAAGGTGGATACGCCGGCGGGACCCTGCTGGAGAAGATACAACCACGATGGTTACGGACAACGGCCTGATGGAGGTCCCTTTGATGGATGGGGAAAGGGGCGCGCCTGGCCTATTTTGACCGGAGAAAGAGGACATTATGAATTGGCCGCCGGCCGGGAAGTTCGCGATTTTGTCAAAGCAATGGAGGGCTTTTCATCCAGAGGTGGCATGCTGCCGGAACAGATCTGGGACGAGCCAGACCTTTCTCAGGTGGGCCTTTTTCTGGGGCGTCCGACAGGATCCGCCATGCCCCTCATGTGGTCCCATGCGGAATACATCAAGTTGCTTCGGTCGGTCTATGATGGTGCTGTTTTTGAATTGATTGCGCCCGTTGCCGGTCGATATCTGAGTGGAAAAGGGCGAAAAGATCTCGAGGTGTGGAAATTGAACCGGAGAGTGCGGTCAATCGCGCCTGGCCGCACCTTGCGGATTCAGGCTTCATTTCCGTTTCGGCTTCACTACACGCTGAATGATTGGGTGACGAAGGGGGAATCCATAGCCCATTCCACATCAATCGATATCTTCTTTGCCGATCTCCCTGTTCCGGAGAGACAGAAAAAGTCGATTCACTTCACCTTCTATCGGACAGAAGAGGACCGATGGGAAGGAAAGGATTTTGTGGTCGAGATTCAACAGAATTCCATAGGGGATTTGAAATGATCCATAAAAAAGCCGAAACGAAGTATGCCATTCATCCCATCCTTGCCGAACGATGGAGCCCCAGGGTCTTTGATCCCGATCGCCCGGTGGAGGACGATAAGATCCAGGCTTTGATGGAGGCGGTCCGCTGGGCCCCTTCTTCGAATAATGAACAGCCCTGGTCGTTTATACTTTTCAGTGAGAAAACAGCCTCTCTTCTTGTCCAGGCCAGGGAATGCCTTGCGAGAGGAAATAGCTGGGCCAAACAAGCACCCCTGCTGATTCTTTCCGTGGCAAGCACCCATTTCTCGGAAAATGGAAAGGAGAATCGGCATGCTTTCCATGATGTCGGTCTTGCCACCGAAAATTTGTTGCTTCAATCGGTCGATCTGGGCCTGATTGCCCATCCCATGGCGGGATTTGACCTTCAAAAGGCGGTCAAGTTTTTTTCCATTCCGGAAAAGCATATTCCAGTCGCGATGATCGCCGTCGGTTACCCCGGCAACCTCGATAGCGTCCCGATCGAGTTGAGGGCAAGGGAACTCGCTCCCCGGAACAGGAAGGGTCCGGGCGAGTTTGTGTATAATGGCGCGTGGGGGAAATCAGAATGAAGCGTTTGATCTCATTTAACAGGAAAGGAAGGTGGCATGTCTAAACCGCTCGAAACTTACAGGGGAACGGTTCACCCGTCAGAAATTGACCATATGGGGCATATGAATATGAAATATTATGCCGAGAAATTTGACCGGGCCACCTGGAATATTTTGATCGCCATCGGTGTGAACAATGATTATATTCAAAAAACCGGGAAGGGATGTGCCATTCTCGAAACGATTACGAAGTATCTTCAGGAGTTGTTTGCGGACACTTCAATCTATATTGAAACGGTCATTCTGGAGGTGACACCTAAAAAACTTCGTGTTCTTCACAAGATGAAAAAAAGCGAAACAGGAGAAATTGTCGCCACAAGTGAAATACTCGGCATTCATTTTGATCTCAAACTTCGAAAAAGCTGTGAGATGCCTAAACAGATCTATGAGAGCGCCTTGTCCTATAAAGCGGCCTGAAATCTTGGACGGTCTCGGCCGGTCATTAGAAATTGCCTTGTAAAAATGACTTAACTTCGATATGAATAATCGATCGTGGCAAGAAGGATGAAGACCTAGATCAGTCGGTTCATGGGATTATAGATGGTCGGACAGTTTCGTGAGGTCAAACGGCATGCATTGTGGGTGAGGGTCTCTCACTGGTTCAATGTCGTCGCTCTTATTGTTCTGGTCATGAGCGGTTTCCAGATCTTTAATGCCCATCCTCATCTTTATTGGGGAGATCGATCCGACCGCGACAAGTCCTTTTTTTCAATCCAATCCAAAATAACCGATGAAAATAAGGTGACAGGGGAATTGGTCTTCCTGGGACATTCTTTTGATACGACGGGTTTTTTAGGTGTATCGGCGGGGAGGGATGGCGAGGTCATCCGGATCGCCTTTCCAGGCTGGGCCACGATTCCGGGTGTTCAGTGGCTGGCAATGGCTCGCCGATGGCACTTCTTTTTTGCCTGGTTTTTTGCCGTGAACGGATTATTATTTTTTGTTTATAGTCTTTTTTTCGGACATTTCTTAAGAGATCTCTTTCCCCGGTTCAAGGAACTGGGTCAAATCAAGAGAAGCCTGATTGACCATCTCCTGTTCCGACATCCAAAGGGAGAAGAGGCCGCCCGGTACAATATTCTGCAGAAAGCGGCCTACCTGGGTGTTCTGTTTATTCTGGCCCCCCTGATCCTCCTAACCGGAATGGCGATGTCACCCCGAATCGATGCGATCTTTCCCTGGTTGCCCGACTTTTTTGGGGGACGACAGTCCGCCCGCTCGTTTCATTTTATGAGCTGTTTTCTTTTTGTCGGCTTCTTTTTGATTCATATTTTTATGGTATTGACCACCGGAGTTTTAAATAACCTAAGATCCATGATTACGGGCCGGTATCGGATTCAGGTCAAATAGAATCCTTTTCGCCCCACGTCAAAAAGGAATGGAAATATGGCAGACCAAAATAACTGGAACCGTCGTCATTTCATCCGGGGCGCCCTTCTGGGAATCGCAGCGCTTACACTGTCCGGATGCGATTATTTGAGCAGGAATAAGACCTTTAAAAAAATGTTAGGGCAGGCCGAAATACTCAACCGCAAACTGCAAAAAGCAATCAGACCGAGAGCCGCGATGGCGAAAGAATTTTCTGAGGCGGACCTTACTCCGATTTTTCCCGTCAACGGGAACAGTAATCCTGAAAATGCGACCTATCAACAACATTTGAGGGAGGGATTTAAAAACTGGAAATTACCGGTGACCGGGTTGGTCGAAAATCCCCTGATGTTTTCGCTGAACGAAATAAAGGAAATGCCCTCCCGGGTTCAAATCACCCGGCATGATTGCGTGGAAGGATGGAGCGCTATCGGAAAATGGAAAGGGGTGAAATTGGGAGATTTATTGGAGAAAGTGAGTCTGAAACCTAATGCGCACTATGTCATTTTCCGTTGTGCCGATGCAGACGAGGACAACGTGGATTATTACGAAAGTATTGATCTCGAAGATGCTTTTCATCCTCAAACAATTCTTGCCTATGAATTGAATGATAAATCTCTCCCGGTTGCCAATGGCGCACCGATTCGTTTGAGGGTGGAGAGACAACTGGGTTATAAAATGGCTAAATTTATCATGGCCATTGAGGTGTCAGATCGTCTCGATTTGATCGGAGAGGGTCGTGGGGGTTACTGGGAAGATCAGGGATATGAATGGTACGCTGGAATCTAGTCCGGTTTGTGTCAGTGAATTCGTGACTTTCAACTAAACTATTTTACGGGGAGGAATACCCATGGCAAAAAGAATCGGATTAGTGTTGTCCGGGTGTGGTGCTAAAGACGGATCAGAAATTCATGAATCGGTCATTGCGCTGCTGGCCATTGACCGAGGTGGCGCCACCCCAATGTTCATGGCTCCAAATATTAACCAAACCAGTGTAATCAATCACCTGAACGGGGAGCTCTCTGAAGGAGAACAACGGAATATCCTTGTCGAATCCGCCCGGATCGCCCGGGGAAATATCGTTGATTTGAAAAATGTGCATGCGACAGATTTCGAGGCACTAATTCTGCCCGGAGGGTTTGGCGCCGCATCCAATCTTAGCGATTTTGGAATAAAAGGTGAAAATTGTCATGTTCAGCCGGAGGTTGCACGAATCATGAGGGAAACGCTTAAAGCTAAAAAACCGATTGGTGTCATTTGTATTGCTCCTTCGATCATGGCCAAGATGGCTCAGGAGGCGGGTATCAAAATTAAGTTAACCATCGGCAATGATCCCGGAACCGCTACGAAACTCAAGTTAATGGGGATTGAACACGTTGAATGCCCTGTGACGGAGATTGTGATTGATAGGGAGCATAAAATCGTTTCGACCCCGGCCTACATGTTGGCCAACCGGATTTCAGAAACTGCTGAGGGAATTGAAAAACTTGTTTCCGCGGTTATCGGCATGGCCTAACTTGCGACAAAAGGCTATAAATTTTCCTCATAGCGTATTTGACTTAGAGATTGGAGCTCAATTCTCGTTTTGGCTTTAAAAGCGGGCATCAAATCCAGCTTGCGTACCCATCTAGGTCCTCAAATCCCTTATTTTTCAATCCTCCAATCCTTAATTTAAATTAGAGAAATGCGCTTCGATCTTGAACTGGTGTATTTCGAAATCGGGGTTATACTTAAAGTGAAAAGGTCTCGTGTTATGGTCATCTGAGCTCATCTCAAAAATGATATTTCCTTTGATAGACCCGGCAAGCTATTTTTTTAACCCATATGCCCTTCCTCCGTTGTGTCTGGCGATCGTGATTCTCTCGTTAGGCCAGCTTTTTATTCTTTTTGAGTCCAGGAATCCCGTCAACATTTCGTTTTCTCTTTTTACCGCAAATATAGGGGTCTGGTTCTTTTGCTATGCGATGGTCTATTTCTCCGCCGTGGAATCGGCTGCCATCGGATGGGCGCGTATTGCAGCTCTTAGCGTCGCCTTCTTGCCGGTTACTGTTTATGGCTTTACTTTGCGGTTTCTTCACATCAAGGAAATGGGAAAGAAAACGGTCTTGTTGAGCTGGATCTTCTCTTCCATCTTCGGCTTCTCTGCGTTAAAAGGTCATTATCTCGTCGAAGGGGTCCATCGCTATTTCTGGGGATTTTACGCCATTTATGGCTGGATGGGAATTTTATTGATGTTCTATTTAACAGCTTACTTTATGCTCGGATTTTGGCATTTACAATCGGAATACAAAAGATCCGAATTCGGCATTCAAAAAACGCGAATCAAACTTGTGATCATGGCTGTTTCTGTAACTTCCCTTGGAATGGTCGACTTCATTGCAAAATTCAAAATCTCGTTCTATCCGTTTGGATATCTTCCTATATCGATTTCCCTTTTTATTTTCTATTGGCTCATTCGCCGCTATAATCTTGTCGATCTGTCACCTGAATTTGCAGCAAAGGAGATCCTGAAGACCATGCAGGGTGCCGTTCTCGTTCTGGATATGAAAGGGAATATCCGGGTTGTGAATCAGGCTGCGTGTGAAATGCTCGGTTATGACATTGATGAAGCAAGAGAATTGTCGATCTTATCAGTGGTGAATGCCCGTCAGATTGATCCTCTCTCCAATCAATTTACGGGAACCAAGAATCTGCGAATGGTCTGGATGAAAAAGGATGGTCAAAAAGTCGAAGTCAGCGTGTCGACATCCCTCATTGACGATCAGAAAGGATTTCCGCTCGGAATCGTCTGTGTCGCTCTGGAAATTACCGAATTGGTCTGCATCCAGGAGGCACTCCGGGTACTCGTTGAAGTCACGACCAAAGTCGCTGATTCTGAAAACAGGGACCTCCTCATTACCCGGTGTCTGGAAACCATATGCCGGCTCAAGAACCTGGACCTGGGACAGGCATGGATTCCTGACGAAACGTCTGAATTCCTTTCCTGCTCTCCGAAATCCTATTGTTCGACCTATGATATGACTTCATTCAGGAAAGAGAGTTTAGAAGTGAAGTTCAGAAGAGGGGAGGGAATCCCAGGTCTGATCTGGCATTCAAATTATCCCCGCGGTTTTAGCGACCTTGCAAAGAGCGAAAATAGCCCGCGTGGTATTCACAGTTTTGACGTTCAGTTCCGGTCTGCTTTTGGCTTCCCAATTGTGATACAAGATAGACTTCTGGCGGTTTTTGAATTTTTTTCAACCGATCTGTGGTGCCCGGATCATCATTTTGTGGAGGCCGTACAGAAATTAAGTACCCATCTGGCAGTGGTATTGGAACGGATTCAGATGCAGGATACCATTGAACAGCAGGCTATCCGGGACAGTCTGACGGATCTGTATAATCGAAGGTATTTCGATCTTCAATTTGAACACGAACTGGAAAGGTCTCGCCGTAGCGGTAATTCTTTCGCCTTGATCATCTGCGATGTCGATAATTTTAAAGTCGTGAATGATATTTGCGGCCATCAGGTCGGGGACGTTTTGTTAAAAGCGATTGGCAATTCTGTTCTTTTGGCGGCGCGCGGTTCCGACTTGAGTTTCCGCTGGAGAGGAGATGAGTTTGCTGTCATTGTTACCGGAGTCTCAAGGGAAGGGGCTAGAATAGTCGGAGAGCGAATCAGAACAAACCTCCTGGCCTTGAATGAAAGGGCAGAATTCGGGAACAATATTGATCTTAGCGTCGGAATCGCACTGTTTCCTGAACATGGCAATACCTGCGAATCATTGATTCAATCGGCCGATCGCGCACTTTATATCGCTAAAAAGAGCGAAGAGAAGATTCAGATCGGGCAGGATAAATACCGTCTCGATTCGGGAACCATCAAGATCGTCTTCCAGCGGATCATCTCCATTCCGGATGGAGGAATTATCGGTTATGAGGCGCTCAGTCGCGACCCTAACGAACAGTATAGTGTTCATAGCCTTTTTAAAAAATATCAGGCCATTGGAAAACTGATGGAACTCAAACGGATCTGTTTTATGGAACAGATCAAAAAGAGTGAGAAAATTGGACTTTCAAGAGTTTTTGTCAATATCGATTTTATCCTCCTCGATCAGATGGAACCATTTGCAGTTCCTCCTCATACCGAAGTCATTTTAGAAATTTCCGAGTTAGACGCGCTTCATGATATAGCACGACATCTTTTGATTGCAGAAAAATGGCGTGGACGTGGTTTCAAATTTGCGATTGACGATTTTGGGGCCGGATTCATCTCTTTGCCTTTTATGGCCAAATTGATGCCAGATTACATTAAACTGGATCGTTCGACGATGCTCCAGGCGGTCTCTAATCCCGCCTTTAGAATCTTTGCGACAGATCTTGTAAGAACCCTGAAACATTTTGTGGTGTCCGGCATTGTTGTGGAAGGGGTGGAAACACCAGAGGAACTCCAGGTGGTCAAAGAGATGGGAATCGATATTGTCCAAGGATTTCTTTTTGGAGAGCCTGCGGAATTGGAAGAGACCCATACCGAAAACCTCAATCGTCCAATTTCCATTACCCATCATTTCTTTCAATCCCCAAAATGACAGCGCCAGCACCTGCCATGATGAAAGAAAGTCGCTTATTATCCCATTGCCATTTTTGTTGAGTCAAGATAGGCTGGGTCTTAAGGGATCCCATCTAGGGCATCCATTTCACATATCACACAGGGATGATACGGGGAGGGGTAAATGACTTCGAACAACAAAAGAGATAAGATGGTTTGGGCGGGCCGGGTCGTCACGGTACTGGTCGCGCTTCCGTTCTTTCTGAGCGCGTTTATGAAGTTTTCGGGCAATCCCAAAATGGTTCAAGGCTGGAACCACCTCGGCTGGCCCGAGTCGATGGTGACGGTGATCGCTATTCTCGAGATTACTTCCGTTCTGCTTTACCTTGTCCCGCAAACCTCTACCCTGGGAGCCATCCTCATGACGGGCTATCTCGGCGGTGCGATCGCCACCCACTTGCGAATTGGCGAGCCGGTTTTCATGCAGGTGCTCTTTGGCGTCCTGATCTGGGGAGGTCTTTACCTTCGCGAATCCTCACTGCGTCAGATCTTACCGATCCGAAAACTTTCAGATTAGATAAACAAAAGGTTGTCTGGGTCAGGACAATTTGTGCTTGACATTTCCCATAAACATGTATATACATATAATGACATGCCAAAAGTATTCAAAAGCACCCAAAATCCGCGTTTTGTCTTACCCTGCGCTTGCGCCAATTTAAGAAGGGCGGCAAGAATTGTCACGAAGCTTTATGACAGAGCGTTTTCGGATACCGGGATTGAGGTGACACAATTTTCCATTTTGATGGCGCTTTCAAAATCCGGAGAGATTACCCAGGGGAGGTTAGGAGAACTTTTGTCTCTCGATTCGACCACTTTGACACGGACGCTGAAGCCGCTGATGAAGAGCGGATGGCTCCAGGTCCGGTCTGGAACGGACCGTCGGGAACGTTGGGTGGGTCTCACCCCGGCCGGTCAGAAAAAATATGATTCGGCAATACCCCGGTGGGAGGAGGCTCAACAGGCATTAAAAGGGAAGCTCTCGCCTCACAAATATGACGTCCTCATGGGCTTGCTGGTGGAACTGGCCTGAAAGAGACCATTTTTTTATCCATTTACATGTATATACATATAATATCAACGGCGAAAGAAGGAGTCATTTATGGCGCTGAGCGAACATCCCACCGTCAAGAAGTTCTATCATGGAAATGGAACCACGCCTGCGGAAACGGGATCCATTAAACTGAAAGCGGAAGCGTTGCGCCAGCTCTGTCTGGATGCAGGTGCGGGAGATATCGGATTTGTAGAAATAGGCCGCCCGGAGATTTCAAACCAGAAGGCTGAAATTCTCGCTGTTTTCCCTTCCACCCGATTCCTGATCAGTATCGTATGTAAAATGAATCGAGAGAACATTCGTACACCCGCCAGATCTGTGGCCAATCTCGAGTTTCACCATACCACGGACGAGGTGAACGAAGTGGCACGTCGAATCGTACAGAAACTGGAATCGGCCTGCATCCGGGCGATGAATGGAGGCGCCGCTGGATTTCCGATGGAAGCGGACCGTTGGGGCGCTAAAATGTGGCTCATTTCGCATAAACCGGTTGCCGTGGCGGCAGGTATGGGACAGATGGGGATTCATCGCAATGTGATTCATCCCCGGTTTGGCAATTTTATTCTCCTCGGTACGGTATTGGTCGATGCCGAACTCGATACCTTCTCCCAACCCCTTGATTACAATCCGTGCCTGAGCTGTAAATTATGTGTGGCGGCATGCCCAACGGGAGCGATTGGGGCGGACGGTCATTTTAATTTTTCCGCCTGCTACACACACAACTACCGGGAATTTATGGGTGGTTTCAACGATTGGGTAGGAAAGGTGGTCGAAAGCAAAACCACCCAGGATTATCGTCAAAAGGTCTCTGATGCCGAGACGGTTTCCATGTGGCAAAGTCTTTCATTTGGAGCAAATTACAAAGCCGCCTACTGTTTAGCGGTCTGTCCTGCGGGTGAGGATGTGATTGCACCTTTTCTCACAAGCCGGAAAGAGTTTGTGGAGTCTGTTTTGAAACCGCTTCAGGAAAAACCTGAAATCATTTACGTGGTTCCCGGGTCCGATGCGGAAGAGTATACCGGCAAACATTTTCCCAATAAGAAAGTGAAAAGAGTGGGAAATGGACTTTCGGGTCAAACATCGGTTGAGGAATTTTTACGCGGACTGCCGCTGGTATTTCAGCGGGGCCGGGCCCAAGGGATCGATGCGACTTACCACTGGACGTTCACCGGGAAAGAGGAGAGAAAAGCGACGGTAATTATCCGGCATCAGGAGTTTCAGGCCAAGGATGGCCATCAGGGTTTGGCCGATGTTCATGTGACTGTGGATAGTGCCACCTGGCTGAGGCTTCTTCGAAAAGAGAGTTCGATCATCTGGGCCGTGGTTCGAAGAAAAATCAGGATCCGGGGAAGGCTCAAGCTCCTTCTGGCATTCGGCCGTTGTTTTCCGTCTTAGTAAATTGGTCAATTCGACCACGATCCGGAGGAATCCATTATTTTGTTGACAAGAACAAAAAATAGAACTATTGTAGTTACAGTATGGCAGCCAATAGCAAATTTGCAGTCGCAACCCATATCCTTACAAGCCTGGCCTTGATATCTGAAGAGCCTGACGAGGCAGGCTTGATCAACAGCGCGTATATTGCGAGTAGTGTCAATACCAACGCAGTCGTTGTTCGAAGGATTGTATCGGAGCTGGTGAAGGCGGGACTGGTCATCAGCCATCAGGGAAAAGGAGGAGGGCTTGAACTCGGAAAATCCCCAGAAAAAATTACCCTTCTGGATGTCTATGAAGCGATGGGTGAGATGCCGTTATTTGCCTATAATCCGAATAAACCGAATCCAAAGTGCCCGGTGAGTGTAAAAATGGCTCAAATCTTGAAACCGGTCTTTTCGGAGGTTCAGAATGGGGTCAAAGAACGGCTTGAAGAGATCAAATTATCGGATCTGGTCCATAAAATAGCGTAGACATTTTTTTTGGCCAATACTGTAACTAAAAAGGTTACTAAAATCGGATTTAAATGATGTTTTTTCGGTCGTTTAAGGTGATGGAACAGGTTAATCTGGTCAGAAAGGAGAGTTTGCAATGAAAACGTTTAAAATGCCAGTTGCATTCATGAGCGATTTTGGACCGATGCCGGCAATTGAGAATGACGACTACACGATGGCCCTGGAAAGAGTCGGGAGGGATCTTCCGCGCCCCAGGGCGGTAGTGGTCATGTCAGGCCATTGGGCGGCGGGTGAGACGCTTTCGGTTACATCGGCCTTAAAGCCGGAGATGATCTATGATTTTTATGGTTTCCCGGAGAAGTTTTACCAGGTCCGGTATCGCTGCCAGGGAGATCCCGAAACCGCGGCCGAAGTGGTTCGCCTCCTGACGGCGGCAGGGTTCAGTGCCAACACGGATCCCGACCGGGGAATTGATCACGGAGCATGGGTACCACTTTCAAGGGTCTATCCAAGAGCCGATATTCCGATTGTTCAATTGACCGTACCAGCAGGTGAAGATCCGCGTAAGATTATGGCGATCGGCAGGGCGCTTAAACCCCTACGGGAGAAAAGGATACTCCTTGTCGGATCAGGAACGCTTGTTCACAATTTAAGGCTTGTGAGGTTTGGGAGCCTGAAAGCGGATGAATGGGCAGAGGCCTTCGATCGCTGGGTGGGCACACGGCTCGATAACGGATCAATAGATGAAATTGTCCATTACAAGACGCTGGCGCCATCGGCCAATCTGGCTGTGCCGACTTCGGAACATTTCGATCCGCTCTTCTTTGTACTGGGTGCCGCTGGACGGGAAGAGCCGGTCCATTTCTTTCGAGCCATCCGCCATGGGAGCGGATCACTTCGAATTATTGGCTTCGGAATGCGGAACGAGAACGACGAACCTGAATCGAATATCAATCATTAAGAGGAGGATATCATGAAGTTTCTTTTTCAGACAGAAGATCGCATTGCCAGTCTCATTATACGTGTGACACTCGGAATGGTCTTTTTTTTCCATGGGGCTCAGAAATTTCTGGGGTGGTACGGCGGCTTCGGGTTCACGGGAACCGTTGGATTTTTCACCTCGCAACTCCAGATTCCCTATCTGCTTGCGGTGTTGATTGTCTTCACGGAATTTTTCGGGAGTCTGGGTCTCATTGCAGGACTGCTCAGTCGAATTGCCGCGTTTGGAATCGCTTGTGTCATGGCGGGCGGGATCTGGATGATTCATTGGCAAAACGGTTTTTCCATGAATTGGTATGGAAAACAGGCGGGAGAAGGGATAGAGTTCAGTCTTCTCGTTCTTGGGATGAGTCTGGCCTTAATAATCTCCGGTTCAGGGAAATGGTCGCTCGATCGGATCATTTCGAATAAAATGGCGAAATAAAGAGAGGGCGTGGGGAATTTTATTCCGCGTTAATCATTTACAAATAACAAAAATGGAGGAAATACAATGGGAAAACCGGTGATTGCTCAAAAAAGTCCTTATGTCAAAGAGATGGGACCTGGAACTTATTACTGGTGTGCATGTGGGAAATCCGCGAATCAGCCTTTTTGTGACGGTTCCCACAAGGGGTCAGAATTTAGTCCGCTGGAAGTCAAGATTACCGAAAAGAAAACGGTCGCCTGGTGCGGGTGCAAAATGTCGGGAAATAAGCCATTCTGTGATGGCTCTCATAAGAAACTTCCGTAAGCTTTTCTAAATTAGAGTTCAAAACAAGGAGACTCCGATGAATCTCAAGGAAAAAAGATCCATAGACATCCGGAAAGGAGGAGAGCGATTCCGGACCCGGACCGACTGGCTGGATTCCCGGCACAGCTTTAGTTTCGGGAATCAATACGATCCGGATAACGTAGGCCATGGACTCCTCATCGTCAATAACGATGATATCGTTCTCCCTGGCACCGGTTTTATGACCCATCCCCACCGGAATATGGAGATTCTGACATGGGTTCTGGAAGGGGAACTGGAGCATCAGGATTCTGAAGGAAACCGGGGAGTCATTTATCCCGGACTTGCTCAGCGCATGAGCGCGGGGAGAGGCATCTGGCACTCCGAAATCAATCCCAGCAAAATAAAACCGGTCCGTTTTATTCAGATGTGGGTTCTTCCCGATACTGAGCGGATCGATCCCGGGTATGAGCAACTGGATGTGACGCCTCAGCTTGAAAAGGGGGGAATGGTTCTCATTGCTTCCGGGAAAGGAGATCAGGCCGCCATCTTTATTCGCCAGAAAGGGGCGGCACTATGGGGAGGAAAGCTGAAGCCGGGAGAGATATCTCGGATTCCAGACACGCCATTTGTACATCTCTATGTCACAAATGGCATGCTTGAACTTGAAAATTCCGGCGTGCTTCAGGCCGGGGATGCTGTCAGATTGACTTCCGCCGGATCGTTACGGATCACAGCCGATTCTAAAATGGGCGCCAATATCTTGATTTGGGAGACAATCCAGAATGTTACTTCATCTTAATCAAAGGAAATAACCGATGCGTCTATCTGGTCAAATGCCGGATGTCACTGCCGGTGGCATTGCGGGATAGAATCCCCGTGGAACCAGATTAAAAATCATCGTCCCAGAGGATCTTTCCCTCTTCACTGACTAACGCAACGCATACACGGTCTTTTTGTCGATCAAATCTGAAGTTCAGTAATTCCTTTTCTGTTGCATTATACATTGCATTGAAAGCCCGGGCAGCTTCCTTGCTTTTCCAGAATTCATACGTGTCAATCGTCTTTTTTACGAAAATCTTTTGAGGACAAATGGCAAATACATTGATCTTCTCATGGGTTCGTTGTAAGGCACGGGCAAGCGGACTTTCCCCCGGCAAGGAAGCCGGTAGTCCGAGCTGACGGCGGCTTTCCTGGGCATCTTTACGCAATTCGGCAAGTTCGTCATAGAGATAAATCATCTTAAACCCATTTCGCTCCAGAATGCCCTGGCGAACATCCATGACCCGGAAAATACGGGCAAGCACCGAGGTTAGATTGGGTTCCTCTTCAAAGTCAGAATTGAGCGGCAAGACAAACAGGAGGTCGCAATGATGTACCGCGGCAATCACACTCGGAAGATTATCAATCACTCCGCCATCTTCAAAATATTGACCCTTTCTTTTGAAATACGGAAAGAGCGGGGGCAGATCCATAGAGGTAAATACCGCCGCTTTTAATTCTTCCATAAATTTTGTGCTTTCTCCGGCAGGGTCGAGAATATCGTATTTTATTCCGGAAATAGGCACAGGCGCGGCTTCATTGGTGGCACACTCCAATTCTCCGGTCCTTACATTTGAACGGGTGAAAAAGAATTTGATCTCGGATGCTCGAATCGTATCGGATATTTTCTGATCCTTGCAAAACAGGGATTCAAAAACATTTTGCCAGGGTATTGAAGAGAGAAAGGCATTTCGGAAAAAGGGAATGTACCAGGAGGGTGCTGTAAGCGATTTTGCGTTGATCAATCCCCACCAACGTTCGTGAATACTCTTGCCCTGCCATTCCGGATAGGGCTGGATGAACCGGGCAAGCCAGAACAGGGCATTCCATGAACCAATCGAAGTTGCGGCAATTACCTTGACTTTTTCAAGTGCGCCCCTTTTTTCCAGGAAGCGATAGATGGCTTTCATTGATCCGGCCTGGAACGCCCCTTTCGCTCCTCCTCCCGCCAAAACGATACCGATCCGCTTTACATGATCAAATTCCTTTGAAGTGGTTACCGGCACGTTCATCGTACTTGGTATGCCGGAGGGATAATGTTGAGGTTTCCATTTTAGCCAGATGAGGATCCCATTGAGCAGGACAGACAGATTGTAGGCCACAATGAATCCTAGAACCAGGATAAGCATCAGAAAATTCGCCAAAAGGAATTCATTGAAATTATTGAGAAGGGGATTGGTCGAACCCGTGGGGAAGAACAGTGCCAATAAATCCCTGGTCCACCGGAATCCATAAAAAATCCAAAAAAGTGTCATGAAGAAAAAGGATATGGAGAAAGCCCACGGCAAACGAAATAGGATCCAGACCGGCAGGAAAGAGACCTGTTTCAGGATATTCATCATGGTATTATTCACAATCCCTCTATTTTTGTGCCGAGCTGATCTTAAATCAATCCAGAGCATACAGGCCAGATTTTGAATGGGTGACCTTTGGACGCTATGTCGAATTAGAGATTAGTCATCTCGCCACCACATTTCAAGACATTCCGACTTCTTAAGGGAATAGAGATCTCGTGCGGTTATTTTAATTTCACAAAATGTGTTGATATCTATCTTGGTCCTGATGCTAATATCATGTGAGTGCCAATGTATCAGTCGATCATTCTCAATTCAAGAAAGTTGAATGAATGTTCAAGGGCTGGCGCAATCGTGGAGCATATTAACGAGAGAGGAAGATATCATGATTAATTTCAATAAGGGGATTTCTAATCAATTTCATATTCTGAAAAGAATCGGCGTATTCATTATATCTATTTTTACTTTTGTCTCTTTGTCTGCGACCCATACGAAACCCGTTTTGGCTCTCGACAATGAAGCGATGAGAGGAAAAGAGATTTTCGCTAAGATGGTCTGCTCAGCCTGTCATCAGATACATGGAGAGGGGGCGCAAGTCGGTCCGGATCTATCCTACGTCGGGGACAAACGAGACCGAAAATGGCTGCTCGCTCACTTTAAAGATCCGAAAAGCCTTTCACCGAATTCCATGATGCCCCCGGTCGCCCTGCCAGAGTCTGATTTGGCCGCCTTAACGAATTATATGTTGAGCTTGAAAAAAGAGAACAAATGAAAATGGGTTTGGAATCGGAAACGGGATCTCAAATGAACGCAAGTTGAAACAATAGGAGCAAGTTATGGCGAAGATTGTCATTATCGGAGCGTCGATTGGAGGTCTCCCTGCGGCTTATGAATGCGCTGACCTTCTGGGCAAAAAACATGCGGTTTCGGTCATTTCCAATGTTGATTTCTTTCATTTTGTTCCATCGAATCCCTGGGTCAGCGTGGGATGGCGAACACGAGCGGACATATCTTTTCCCCTGGCGCCTATTCTTGAGAAGAAGGGGATTGAATTTATTCAGTGTCCGGCCGAACGAATTGACCCGAAATTATCACAAGTGATGACCGCCAAGGGGACGGTTTCCTATGATTATCTGATTATTGCAACAGGTCCGAAGCTCAATTTCCCGGCGATTCCCGGGCTTGGACCAAGTGGCTACAGCCAATCGATTTGCACGGTATCTCATGCCGAACAGGCGTGGGGAGCCTATCAGGGATTCCTGAAAGATCCTGGTCCGATTGTCGTCGGTGCGGCTCAAGGGGCTTCCTGTTTTGGCCCTGCTTACGAGATGGCTTTTATCTTATCTTCTGATCTTAGAAAGAAAAAAATCCGGCGAAAGGTTCCGATCACGTTTATTACTCCCGAACCTTATATTGGCCACATGGGACTTGCGGGCGTAGGAAAATCGAGACGGGCGATGGAGGATGAATTTGCGGACCAGGATATCAAATATGTTGTGAACGCCAGCATTAAGGAGGTCAAACCGGGTGCAATGGTGCTGGAAAGTGGACAGGAAGTTCCTTTCCGGTATTCGATGATTATCCCGTCGTTTACCGGCGTCGACGCGGTAGCGCAGACCGAAGGACTTTGCAATCCAAAAGGGTTTGTTAATATCGATAAATACCAGGCCAATCCGCTCTACAAGAATATCTATGCGGTCGGTGTCTGTGTGGCGATTCCGCCGGTGGAGGTTACTCAGGTTCCCACAGGAGCTCCAAAAACAGGATATATGATCGAGTCGATGGTCGCCGCCGCAGTTCACAATATCAAGGCGGATATTGAAAATAATCCGAAACGGGAGACTGCAACCTGGAATGCCATCTGTCTTGCAGATATGGGAGATACCGGAATTGCCTTTGTCGCGTTGCCGCAGATGGCCCCCCGGAATCTGAACTGGATGAAAAAGGGAAAATGGGTCCATCTGGCCAAAATCGGATTGGAAAAATATTTCCTGAATAAAATGAAAAAGGGGAAAACCGATCCCTTTTATGAAAAAGCCATTTTAAACCTGTTGGGGATCCCTAAATTGGAGAAATAGGAACGCCCGAGGCAACCTGCGGCTTCCTAAGATTCTGTCGATAGAATTTGTCCTTGCATTTTGTGGCGAAGAGGTGTAAATTAGTTCATATAAACGTTAACTAATTAAAATACATTTTAATGGATAATGAAATATGATCAGACCTAATCGACTTATTTATGAAATGCAGGCTGAAATTTGTTCCGCACTTGGCCATCCCTTGAGACTGGAGATTCTGGATCTCCTTTCGGACGGAGAAAAGAACAGTAGTCAACTACTCGAAACCTTGCATATTCCCAAGGCAAACCTTTCTCAACATCTTTCGGTTCTAAAGGATTCAGGATTAATCAAATCCCGCCGAGAGAGTCAATTCCAGTATTTCGAAGTCGCCATTCCCCAAATTAAAGATGCGTGCGAGATCGTAAAAAGAGTCTTGAATGAGAAAATGCACGGGCAGGAGCAAATTGCCGCCGAAGTAAAGCGGAAACTTAAATCAGGACAGCGCTAACGATCGTGAGTGATTTGAGATGATGACTCGTTTCGGACAACTGGCAAGGTTTTTGTTTCTGACGGTAGTCCTGAGTGTTTTGATTCCCTCAAACGCGAAGGGGGATCCGCCTCCGGTAGAATTGCCGTTCCTGGACGTTTGGTCTCTGGTTAAGGAAAATTCGATCTCTGAAAAGGCGGCGTTCCTTGAATTTGAGGCCATTCAGATTGAAAAAGAGAGAATCTCATACGAAAACGTTCCGCGAGTCTATTTGGATATGAGAGCTTTTTCAACGGATGACCCCGCTGTTTCATTTATGTCTATTCTGGGTCAAAGGGAGATTCGAACCGGCGATTTTGCACCGGAATCACTCAACTATCCTGGTTATCAGTTCTATCAGAAGGCTACTTTGGGAGCCGAGTGGAATCTGTATGATGGCGGATCGCGAAGTGCCAGACTTCGCTCACAGGATAAAGCGCTCCTGGCCAAGACCTACGGGACCCAGTATGACACGCTATACCTTTATCATGAGACGTTACTTCTTTTCGGGACATTCAAGATTTTTCAAAAAGAGTCCTCACAGCTCGAGAGTCTTTCAGACACGACCAGAGGTCTTTTGGAGAATTATCGAATCGGAGTTAAACGGAACCCGTTAGGGTATTCAGGCCTTCTGGGTCTTAAGAGTGTTGCAAACAGAATTAAGGAGGCAATCTCTGAGAACGACTCCCGAATCAGGCTGGTGAAAAATACGCTGGAAGAAAGAGGGGTCGGCCTCCCGAAACGATGGATCCCGGCAAAGGAGCCTGGTAAAGAGAGTATTCTGACTTTCGCCGATTACTTTCTTAAGCCAAATAAAAATTCCTTTGCCGAAAAAAAGTCCCCCCGGGCAGAAATGATGTTTGCGGAAGCCCAGGCTTCCGAACTTCAAATTGAAGGGGAGAAGGCCAAAACTCGCCCTCAGGTGGGTCTTTTTTCGGAAGGGTATCTTGCCGACGGGAACCGGGATGCCGCGGCTTCTTATGTGTTGGGACTCTATTTCCGATGGAATCTGCTCAGTTCAGAAACTTACCGCAAAACCGATCAGGCTAGAATCTCCGCCAGCGCCCTCAAAGCCCGCGCCGAGGATTTTCAACTTCAAGAAAAAATTGAGTTTGAAAATGCTTCTGTTTCCGCATCGGCGCTTCGGCAACGAATTGCTTTATTAGAGGAAAATACCGCTCTTCTGGAAGAGCAGTTGAAAACCTCGCAGAAACTTTTTGCGAGTGGATCGATAAACGTTCTTCAGTTAGTCGAGGTGATCAATCAAAAACTGGATCTAAACATTCGTCTGGGAAATGCCGAGGCAGAATATGTTCAGGCGAAAATAGTCCAGGCCAAAGGTTCAGGAGTTGAAATTCCGTTTTCAGGCAAGAGAGGCCCCTATGCCGAATAAAGGCGACAAGATGGGTGTGGCCGGACTTCTCTCTCATCTCTTTATTCAATCCAAACTTACACCCGTGGTGGTTATCGTCAGCCTTCTCCTGGGAATAGGTGCCGTTTGGCTGACTCCGAAAGAGGAAGAGCCGCAAATCACCCTTCCCATGGTCGATATTCAGACGGATGTGCCCGGATTTGAAGCGGCAGAGGTCGAAAGGCATGTGACCGAACCCATCGAGCGTGCGGTCTGGGGATTGAGCGGGGTGGAATATGTCTATTCATCCAGCAGTCCCCATTCGAGTCTGGTCACGGTCCGGTTTAAAGTCGGTGAGCCGTTGGAGCCGAGTCTGGTCAAAGTTCATCACAAACTGCTAAGCATCCGTAACGAACTTCCATCTGTGGCTCTCGCTTCGGAAGTAAAATCATTTTCAATTGATGACGTTCCTTTTTTGGCACTTACATTCAGATCCAGGACGCGGGACGATTTTTCATTGCGTACGCTGGTTGCTCCGCTTGCACGGGAACTTTCGAGTACACCCGATTTGAGCCGGGTCGAAATGCTCGGTGGACAAAAGAGAGCCGTTCGGGTGATTGCGGATCCGAAACTACTTGCTTCTCGGGGGGTCTCCCTGGTGGCCGTTGCAGATGCACTTCGGGCCAACGATGCTTTTGCACCGGCGGGGAAGACGTGGGACCGGAAAGCAATTTATGATGTCGAAATTGGAAAACGGCCGACCCGGGCTGAAGATATTGAAAGCATTGCCATCGGTCAAAGAGGCGGCAAGATCGTTCATATCAAGGATGTGGCAACCGTTGTCGATGGGCCGGAGGAGCAGACCCGGGCTTCCATTCTCTTCGACAAAGCAGAGGAAGGGTTTCCACAAAAAGCGGTCACGATTGTTTTTGCCAAACGGAAGGGCACGAATGTGGTTGTTCTTGCAAAGCAGCTTTTGGATCGGGCGGCGACATTTTCGAAAGCGCTTCCTCCGGATATCCGGATGACGGCTGTCCGAAACTACGGATCCACTGCTGCTGACAAGTCCAACGAATTGATCAAACACCTTCTTCTGGCCACGCTATCGGTGACAGTTCTTATTGCGATCATGATGGGGATCCGGGCATCGCTCATTGTCGCGATCGCCATCCCGGTCACTCTGTCGATTACGCTGATCATTTATTATTTTCTAGGATATACGCTTAATCGCGTAACTCTCTTTGCTCTGATCTTTTCGATCGGCATTCTGGTAGACGATGCGATTGTCGTCGTCGAAAATATCGAACGGCATCTGAGATCCGGAACGACGGGCGGTCTCACGCGAACGGTCATTCGTGCGGTTTCCGAAGTGGGGAATCCGACCATCCTGGCGACCTTTGCGGTGATTGCCGCAGTCCTGCCGATGGCGTTTGTCAGAGGGATGATGGGCCCCTATATGAAACCGATTCCCATTGGTGCAAGCCTCGCCATGATCTGTTCTCTTCTTGTTGCCTTTGTGATCACGCCGTGGGCGGCTATTCGATTTCTTCGCGTCCATCCGGAATCGAACCCGGTAAAAGGGCAGGAAAGTCTCCAAAAGAACGGATGTTTCGATCAAACCTACCGAACTGTGACCGGACGTCTCCTCTTTAATCCGCTATTGGCTTTAGGATCGGGTCTCCTCATCATGGCCCTGCTTGCCGTAAGCGGAAGCCTTATTTATTTGAAAATGGTCAAGGTGAAAATGCTTCCGTTCGACAATAAGAATGAGTTTCAGCTTTTAATCGATTATCCGCCGACAACCTCCCTGTCCGAAAGCTTACGGTGGTCGTCCGAATTGGCAGGACGATTGATCAAGAATCATGAAATCAAAGCGGTCCAGGTGTATGCGGGCGAACCTGCGCCCTTTTCTTTTTCCGGCATGGTCAAACATACCTATCTTCGCCGCCTCGATGCCGACAATGATCTCCAGGTCGTTTTGACCGACAAGAATGAACGAAAATTATCGAGTCATCAGATCATTGAAAGTCTCAGACCGGAAATTCTGGCATTCGGAAAGTCAAAAAATGCGGTAATCAAAGTCCTTGAAATACCTCCCGGACCTCCGGTTTTGGCTACGATGGTGGCAGAAATTTACGGTCCGACTGATGAAGTCAGAAAAACAGTTGCACGGGATGTCTATCGTGTCTTTCGGGAGGAACCAAGCGTCGTTGATCTCGATTATTCATGGCGTTTGGGAAGGCCCAGGGAGATTTATATGTACGACCAGGCCAAGGGCGGCCTGTTCGGAACGCACTCAAAACAGACCCTTGAGACGGGAAAATACCTTTTTTCTGAAACGCCACTCCTTTATCTCGATAATTTTTCCAGTCCTGAGGAAGTATCGATCGACCTGTCCATTGATCCAAAAATAAGATCAGGCAAAAAGCCTTTCAGTGGAGAAAATATCGCTTCTTATGAATCCGGGACCGTCTCCATGAGCCAGGTCATCCAGTCCCCCATCGTCAGGAACAATGAAACCATCTTTCGTAAGAATCTGAAGCCCGTCTCCTACGTGATGAGCGAACTCTCCGGATCAGAAGAAGCGCCCGTTTACGGCATTTTAAAAATGGCCCCGAAATTGCCCTATCCCACACAGACTGCGGAGATTCCATGGAACACAGCATCTCCAATCGTTAAGTGGGACGGGGAATGGTTTATCACGTATGAAGTCTTCAGGGATCTCGGCATCTCTTTCGCCTGCGTCATGCTCCTGATCTATATTTTGATGGTCGGGTGGTTTCGCAGTTTTGCCGTTCCGCTGGTAATCATGGTACCGATCCCGGTCAGCCTGATTGGAATTCTTCCCGGGCATCTGATAGTGGGTGCATTTTTTACGGCGACTTCCATGATTGGTTTTATTGCCGGAGCCGGAATTATTGTGAGAAATTCCATTATTCTGGTCGATTTTATCGACCGGCAGATCGAATCGGGTATGCCATTAAAAGAAGCGGTCATCCGTTCCGGGATTTTGAGGTTTAGGCCGATTCTGATGACCGGTGGCGCGGTCGTTGTCGGAAGTTCTGTCATGCTCTTTGACCCCATCTTTCAGGGCCTGGCAGTCAGCTTGATATTCGGGGAAATTGCGGCAACGATTTTAACCCCATTTACGTATCCAAGATTTTAAAAATGAAATTGAACTATAAGAGAAAGGAGAAAACGATGTCTATTGAAAACCAGATACGTGCCATCGTGGGCACATTGATTCTTGCAAGTATTGGATTGACGATTTATCAGTCGCCGTACTGGTTCTTTTTGACCGGGTTTGTCGGACTCAATTTGTTGCAGTCGAGTTTTACACAATTCTGTCCGCTTGAGATGATGCTTAAAAAAATAGAAGGAAAGAAGGAGTCATTCGGTTATCGCCCGGGCCGGAGAAACGGGTGAATCGAACATGATCAGAAAGGAAAGACAATGAGTGCTAATCAAGTTAGTCAGGAAAAAGAGTTGATGGTTATTTCCCCCGGAGAAGGGGTGGAACTGGAAATACGATATCGGAATCACAGCGTGATTGTGGACCAACCTCTTGATGCGGGAGGAAAAAATCGTGGAATGACGCCCGTTGAATTGTTCGTCGGGTCGCTTGGTGCGTGTATCGGTTATTATGCGGTCCGTTTCTGCTTGAGACACCAGTTGAAGACAGAAGGTCTTCAAGTATCCATAGGCTGGGCGTTTGAGGAGACCCCTCATCGGATTGGATCCATAACGGTACAGGTAAGTCTCCCAAAAGATTGGAATACTGATTTGAACCAACGTTTCCAGAAGGTGCTGGAAGGCTGTCCCGTTCATCAATCCATCAAATTTGAGCCAAAAATTCTGATTGCCCTGAAAAAATGATCAGAGCGGCGAACATTTCACTTTATTTCAAGAAATGTTCCCGGCACTACTTTGAATTGTGAGAGAGCTACCGGGTCAGATTACGGAAAAGTGTTGATATTTCCATTCAGGCAGAGGCCTAATAACCTTTTAGGCATACCTGTTTTCAGGAGGGATTGGATGACATGTGGGTTTTTAAGGTGTTCGGAATGTTGGTGATCTTGCTAGAAGGAGTACTTTTGCTGGCTTTTTGGGGAGGAGCTGTCTGGATAGGAGGTTGGAAAGGCGGCATGATTCTTCTTTCGGCAGTTTTGATGATTCTTATTCTCCCCTGGATAGGTCATCTTGAGGTTGAATTTGACCTGATCAAGGGATCAGCTAATATCAAGCTGGGGTGGTTTGCTCGAATTATAGTAGGAGACGGACCCGACCGGGAATCCCGATTCCGGTTTCTATTTTTTAGATGGCGTAGGCACACTGAATCAAGAAAAAGATCGAAAATCGGGAAGGTAAAAAATAAATCCGTATTAAATTTAAATCCGGAATCTTTAAGCCGGGGCGTTCTCGCTCTATTGCAAGGCATGAACGAATTGATTTGGGAGGCAGATGAAATATCCCTAAAGATTCAAGCGCCGACTCAGATCGATTTGGTCGACCAGGTCCTGGCCAGGGTTTTTGGAAAGCGCTTGTACGGTCCTCTTTTTCTAAGTGTTTCTGATGAAGGAGAAAGGGAGATTCTTATTCGATTCAGGATTGGACTCTTAAAAGGTTTCTTAATCGGCTTATATGCTTTGATACAGGGCCGTCCGCGACAAATGTGGCGGTCGGTCAAGGTTTGAGCAAGAAATAGAGTGGTCACAGAAAAGATATTACCCACACGCAAATAGAAGGATGGGAAGAAATGGCTGGATTCGATACCAACGAAATATTGGGAACCCTGATGACCGGAATTGCCAAAGTGGCAGAAACGGTTCAAATTATCCGGGAACCGATTGAGACGAACGGAAAGATGATCATCCCCGCCATAGTGGCCAAAGTGGCACTGGGGGCAGGCGGAGGTAGCGGGAAACGTATGGGTGGCGGAGGGGAAGAGGGAATGGGAAACGGCGGCGGAGGGGGTATGACTTTAACACCCGTTTTTCTGGTCATCGATGAAAAGGGAGAACGGCTCGTGACCGTTCCCGATGCTCTCAGTGCGGCTTCAGGACAGGTCATTCATAAAATCAAGGAAATGGCAGAAAGTTTTTTTTCGGGAAAGAGTCAACAGAAGGAAGAGAAGACCTAACGCTGTGTCAAGAAATTGGAATCGTGCTTGATGACGTCTGGGCCATTGAATCGAATTGACAGCCCCCTGTCGGCTAACTATACTGAGCCGGAATCCTGACAAACATTTTAAATGGTTCAATAATCAGTAGAATTAAATCGAGAAGGCCATATGAATAGAAAAAAAATGGAGTATTCGGGTATTTCTATCTTTTATTTTATTGTGATGATGGTTTTCTTTATTGTTAGTCCGAATGCGAAAGGAGAAGATTATCCCGAAAACTCGAAAGAGCAGTTCGGAAAGGGTCTCCTTTTCGGTGTTCCCGATATCAATGTTGAGTGGCATGGATTTATCAGCGTGGAATATTTTGACAATCAGGCCGATGCTGAAAATCCCATTCCTTCGTTTGATTCCCATAATTTTTATCTTTCGGCGAGAGCAGAAATTGGCACGGAACTGGTTCTTTTCGGAGAAGTTGAACATGAACATGGCGCAACTGTTAAAATTGATCGCGCATTCATGGATTGGCAAATTGAGCCCTATCTGACTTTTCGAATCGGCCGGTTTTACGTTCCTTTCAGTTACGAAAGGGTCAATTATTGGGCTCCTGCCAGACCGATGGCAAGCAGACCGTTTCTGGTTGATATTCCATTTCATGAGTGGTCGGACTCCGGGATTGAAATATTGGGGCGCACGGGAATGATCGGGTACGATTTCTCGATTGTAAACGGTCCAACGGCATTAACCGAGAATGGCATTGCAATTACGGATGATCGAGACAATAACCGAAACAAGGCGGTTGTCGGACGACTGAACTTTTTCCCGCTCCCTCTTTTACAGGCAGGAGTTGCCTATGCCCAGGGGATCTATAATATTGCCGGGGACAAGGCTTATCAGCTTTATGAAGTTGACGCCAGGTGGCGACCTGGGAAATTTGATATCTGGTTTGAATATGATAAGCGGACAGGGGACGACGAAGGTTGTTCCGCGAATAGCCCCCCCTGTGACCCTGCCTTTACGGGGGATGTTGCCAATAAAGAGGGATATTATGTTCTCGCTTCTTATAACCTGATTGAAGATCGGAAACGGATTCATTATCTCAAGCCGATCTTGCGTTTTGATACGATCAAAAGCAGTGATGCAGGATCGGGGTATCGGAGAGAAACAGTCGGCCTTAACTGGTCTCCCTTTGCTCATTTTTTATTGAGATCTGAATATGGCTACACTCAGGAAATCGACCAACCGAATCTTGCAAATGACGGTTATATGTTATCCGCCGTAATTGATTTCTAAAAGGGTCAATGGCTCCGTTGCGATACTTGAAAACGATCTTTTTTATTGCTATTTTTCTGTTGGGAGACTTGCCATTAATTGGGGGTCAATCTTACCGGGATGAAACGCCCAATTCCTTTAAGATTTACAAAGATCTTCTGGATAGAATTTCGAAGGAAGATACACCGATTAATTCCGAACAGATGGAGAAATATCTCTTTCTTATGGATCCGCTGATCACAGGATTGGGGCAAAAGACACATATTGTCATAAAAGAATCGTTTAAAGAGTCGATTGCCGATAATAACCGTAAATTAATCCGCACACAGGTCATAAGGTTGATCTTGTTGGATACGCAGGATTTGATCGACTTAATCGGGCAAGAAAACGGAAATTGGAAAAATGCAAAAAGATTTGCCTTGCGGGCCGCTTTAAATTATCAGTTGATCATGGAATTTCTTCAAAAGAAACATCCAGCACTCGATGAAAAAATAAAAACCGGATTCAAGAACCTGGAATTCACCTTTTCAAACCTTGATTTAACCTCTTCCCCAAATAAACCTGATCAGGACAAAAAATTCCTCATCGAAAATTTGTCGATGATGAGAGAGGCGATCGAAAAAGAATAGAGCAGTTTATCCTAGCTTGCGAAGAGCTTTTTGACGAATCCGAATACTCCTTTGCTTTTGGAAGAATCATTTTCCGAGGGAAGTTCCGGGAGAGCAAGACATTCGTAGATGAGGGGGGTAATTTCTTCAAAACTGCGAAATCGTTTGGCCGGATCAATTTCGATCATTTTGGATATCAGCAATTTTAAATCTGTCGGATGTTTTGCGATTTCGTCATGAAACACAAGCCGGTCATTTTTTCGTTCGGGCAATGCTCCGGCCAGCATTTCATAGAGGATCGTGCCGGCCGCAAAGATATCCGCTTGTGGTGACTTGTTTTCATTCGGAACACCATACCAGTTGACAATATTCTCCTCTTTCGAATAGTGTTCTTCAAATCCGAAGTCGGACACCCGAATCTCTCCGGCGTCTGAAAAGAGGATATTGGTCGGCCGAAGATCGCCGTGAATCACCCGGTTCTTATGGGCAAAGGAAAGACCTTCGCAGACTTCCAGGATCACTTTAAGGGAATCTCTCCATGGGAGAGGTCTGACCAGGCGTTCTTTAAGATTGCCACCCTTCAAATAGCCTTCGACGATAATGTAAACCTGCGGATTTTCTGAGACGCCGAATATATCGACGATATTCTTATGGCGCAGGGTTGACAGGAGTCTTGCTTCATTGATTCCTCCCTTTGTTCTCCTGCTTTTCTTGACCACTAATAAATCTTTTGTCTCCCTTTTCTGAAAAAGATAGACTGCACCGTATGGTGTCTCCCGAATGATGTCTAGAAGGACAAAAAGGCTTTCGAGCGAAGTAATCCCCTGGAGGGCTTCCTGCTTCTGCTCGGCCTGGAGATGACCTCCCTGCGCCAGGTCCAGAAGTTTTTCCTTAAGTTCATCGATCGATTTATGGCGGTTTTCCGGTTCAGGCTCGATGCACCTGACGATGATTTCATCGAGTTTTTTTGAAATGGATGGATTGATTTCGATCGGACGTTTAAAGTCGCCCGCGGGCTTCACTCCCGTAAACATATAGAAAAGAATGACCCCGACGGAATAAAGGTCGCTTAAAACGGTCACATGTTTGGATCCTTTTTTTTGTTCCGGGGACATATAAGCCGGTGTTCCGACGATAATTCCGTTCTGGGAACTGTCAGTTGTGGTTGTCGTTTCGTCATAGAGCATCGCGACGCCAAAATCGGACACCAGGACATTTTCGACATGATCGATGAGAATATTGGACGGTTTAATATCGCGATGAATCACCCCGTTGTTGTGGGCGTAGGAAAGGGCTTTGCAAATCTGGATGACGATATTTAATTTTTTATTGGTGTCATTGGCATAGAGACCTTTCTTGATGGCATGGTCGAGTGTAAATCCATCGACATAATTCATGACAAAGTAAGGCAAACCTTCATCCGTCGTACCCCGGTCTATGACATTGATGATATTGGGATGGGAAAGCCGGGCAATAATGAGCGATTCCCGGTTAAAGTGTTCGAAAGCCTCCTTATTGGTTGTAAGCTTGGTGGCGAGCACTTTGATGGCGACAGGTCTTTCCAAAGAGGTCTGCAGACCCTTGAAGACAGTCGCCATACCTCCTTGTCCGATTTCCTCTAAAACATTGTAATTTCCAAGTTTCATCATGGTTCAAGAAAAAATCGAGTGGTCGGTCCGCATAGGACGAATCGCAGTTTTTTATTTGGGCATGCAAATTAAAATTTAACACCTTTTTTGAATTCTGTCTATCTGGCGGAAAGAGGCTAAACGATCTCGAAAGATTCTTCAGTGACCACATTCTGAGGAATTTTGAAGAGTCTCATCTGGGGTTGGGCGTGCATCAGGGTGACAATGAGGTAATAACTTTCGGGGTAATAGGCGAGCCGGATATCGGTGGCCGAAGGATAGGCGGGGGTATGCGTATGGGAATGATAAATGGCCAGTAGTTCAAGCTGATTCTGTCTCATGTTGCCAAACGCCCAGAACTGTTCCCGGGGGTCCATGAAGTAGGTGGTCGGGCTTTGATCGGAGTTTTTAATCTGATAGTGGTGTGTTACGAGATTTCCGATTCCGGCGAGGAGGCCGCAGCACTCTATTGGCTTTTCGCGCTGGGCATGAAGGTAAAGGGCTTCTTGAATCGCTTTCGGAATCTTCAGCACTGTGGCTACGGGGTGAACAGAGTCATAATCAGATCGTGCAAGACTGTTCATAGTCGATCAGTTTGGTGATTTTCGGATTCGGGCCACAAAGGACACATTTTGGGTCTTTCTTGGTTCTGACTTCCCTGAAATCCATGTCCAGAGCATCGTAAATCAGGAGTCGTTTTGACAGCGATTCACCTATTCCGATGATCTCTTTAATGGCTTCGGTTGCTTGCAGAACCCCAATTGTTCCGGCCAGTACACCTAATACACCGGCTTCCTGACAGCTTGGTATCATTCCGGCAGGAGGAGGTTCGGGATAGAGACAGCGATAACAGGGATTATCGGCGGTAGGCTTAATGGTGGTCAACTGTCCTTCAAATCGGAAGATGCTTCCGGAAATCAGGGTCTTCTTTAATAGAAAACAGGCATCGTTTACCAAAAACCGCGTTGGAAAATTATCAGAACCATCCAATACGATATCGTAATCCTTGATCAAATCCAGGATATTTTCTGAAGAGATTCGTCCCTTGATCGGACGAATGGTAATATCCGGATTGAGAGCGGACAGGGTCGCCTTCGCCGAATCGACTTTATGAACATCAATCGTTTTTGTGGAATGGAGAATCTGTCTCTGAAGATTGGAAAGGTCGACGGTGTCGTTGTCAATTATCCCGATGGTGCCGACACCGGCCGCCGCGAGATAAAGCGCTACCGGAGATCCCAGTCCTCCCGCACCGATACAAAACACCTTTGCATTGAGAAGTTTTTCTTGTCCCTTCCCTCCGATTTCCTGAAGGATGATGTTACGGCTATATCTCTCCACCTGCTGATCTGTCATGGTCATGGCATTCCTCTATTCGATGATATCTCTTTCTATCGGATCGACGGTAATTCCGGTTTTCTTCATAAAGATGACCGCCTTTTCAATTTCGTCAATTTCGCCCTGGAGTTCCAAATCCATCCAACCTGTTTTTTCACTGACATCTGCCCGCCGGATGTTCGGGATGACCGAAAATTCTTTTCCGATCAGATAAATAACCGGTTCCTTGATCTTCTGTTCCGGAAAGGTAATGTGAAATTTGAGGCTTTTTTGCGATCCCCCCGCAATTGCCGGAACGATGGAAACCTCATCGCCGTCTTTCAAGTCAGTCTCTTTTCCCTTGATAAACCGGATATCTTCTTGGTTCACATAAATATTTACGAACCGCCTCAATTCCCCATTTTCGTCGCAAATCCGGTCTTTAATTCCCGGGTAGGTTTTTTCCAGAAGATTGATCATTTCCAGGATATTATTTCCTGATATTTCTATTTCACCGGCTCCCTGCGTTATCTTCCTAAGCGGAGTGGGGATTTTTACCGTAATTGCCATGTCGTGTGCCTTTATTTTTTTGATTTAAATCGTTTTTCGAAAGCCGATAAAGAGGGTTCGATTTCAACCGGATGACCGACGGAATCGGCAACCGCTTCCTGGGTCTTTAGCCCGTTTCCTGTAATATAAGCTACTGTGACTTCATTCTTTTTAATCGTCCCCTGTTTCACCAGTTTAGAGAGAACGGCGATCGTTACACCGCCGGCGGTTTCTGCAAAGACTCCTTCTGTCCTGGCGAGGAGGTGGATTCCCTCCACGATCTCTTTATCATTGACCATCTCAATCTCTCCTTCTGTTTCAAGGGCAGTTCTGAGAGCATAGTAGCCGTCCGCGGGATTCCCAATAGCGAGCGACTTGGCAATGGTTTTCGGTTTGATCGGCTTGATGAAGTCGCTTTTTGCCTTAAATGCGGTTGCAACCGGTGAACACCCTTCAGCCTGGGCTCCATTGATCCGGGTTTTCACATTCCCGACAAGTCCCATTTTTTCAAATTCTTTCAAACCCTTAAAGATCTTGGTTAAGAGCGATCCGGAGGCAATCGGGACGACCACCTGATCGGGAGCATTCCACCCGAGCTGTTCAACGGTTTCGAAGGCTAATGTTTTGGAACCTTCGGCGTAATAGGGACGAATATTGATGTTGACAAACGCCCAGGGGTATTCGCTGGCAATTTCACTGCAGAGACGGTTGACATCGTCATAGGTTCCCTTTACGGCAATGACGGTCGGTGCATAAATCAGGTTGCCCAGTATCTTTGCAGCTTCCAGGTCATAGGGAATAAAGACATATCCCTTGAATCTCCCTTCTGCGGCATGTGCGGAAACCGAATTGGCAAGATTGCCGGTAGAAGCACAAGCGACCGTTTCGAATCCTAACTCCTTGGCCCGCGTCAGAGCAACGGCCACCACACGGTCTTTAAAGGAAAGAGTGGGGTGGTTAACCGTATCATTCTTAATATAGAGATGGTCCAGGCCGAGATGTGCCCCGAGATTTTTCGCTTCAATTAACGGAGTCATTCCGGCATGGCGTCCGATCGTGGCTTCACCTTCCACGGGAAGGAGATCAATATAACGCCAGAGGCTGAGCGGACCGGACTGGATCTTTTCTTTAGAAATTTGCTTTTTTATCCAGTCGTAATTGTAATCCACCTCGAGCGGGCCGAAGCAAAATTCACAAACATGAATTGCTTTAGCCGGATATTGTTTGCCGCATTCCCGGCATTTTAGACCTTTAATTTTCATGAAGTTTGACACACTCGCTGTTCGGATTCGGTCAGAGTGGTAATTTCCGGTTTTTCGCCGCAGAGCGGACATCGTGGATTTTTAGGGACCCGGATTTTTCTGAATTTCATCAGCAGGGCATCATGTGTCAGCAGCTGATCGGTTAAGAGGTTTCCCGCTTTCAGGATGATTTTAAACACTTCGGTGGCCTGCAAGGTACCGATAATTCCAGCCACCCCTCCAAGCACTCCCGCTTCCTGGCACGAAGGGACCAGTCCGTCGGGCGGCGGCTCTTTAAAGAGGCATCGATAACAGGCCGTCTTTCCCGGAAGGATGGTCATCATCTGCCCCGTGAAACGGAGGATTCCGCCATGAATCATCGGTTTTTTGGTGAAAAACGCGGCGTCATTGATGAGGAATTTACTGCTGAAGTTATCGGTTCCGTCGAGAATGATGTCATACTGCTTAAAAATTTCGATTGCATTCTTGGCCGTTAACCGTTCCTGGTAGGTGATCACTTTCACATCGGGGTTGATCTCTTCAATTTTTTTCTTTGCAGAAAGTACCTTTGGTGTATTGACGTCTGTGGTATGGTGGATCACCTGTCGCTGAAGGTTGCTAAGGTCGACCAGGTCCCCGTCGATTATTCCGAGTGTCCCCACTCCGCCAGCGCCAAGATAAAGGCCGGCCGGAGAACCAAGGCCTCCCGCACCGACAATAAGCACTTTAGCCTCTGAAATTCGGATCTGTCCCTTTCCTCCCACTTCCGGAAGGAGGATATGCCGGCTGTATCGTTTAATTTGGTCTTCGGTAAATTCAAACATAGTTCTCTTTCTGTCTGCCGTGGCTTAGAGCTGATTTAGAGACCTCTTGAAGCCAAACTTCCTCAGGCAGCATCAATAATTTCAATTAACCTCGTTAAATATTGAAATATTTCTCCATGCTGATATATCGTTCTCCGGTGTCGCAAAGAATCGTCACGATGTTCTTGTTCGGTCCGATCTCTCTTGCGACCTGAAGGGCCGCAAAGGTATTGGCGCCGGCAGAAATACCGACCATCATTCCTTCTTCCTTCGCAAGGCGTTTGGAAGTTCTGTAGGCGTCGTCGTCCGTGACGGTGATCACCCTGTCGAGAATTTTCCGGTTTAATACAGGAGGAATAAATCCCGCTCCAATTCCCTGAATCTTGTGAGGACCAGGCATTCCTCCCGAGAGAACCGGAGAAGTGGCCGGCTCGACGGCGATTACCTGGATCTTCGGATTGCGTGACTTAAGGACTTCTCCCACACCGGTTATCGTTCCACCTGTCCCCACACCTGCTACGAAAGCATCGATCTTTCCATCCAGATCGTTCCAGATTTCCACGGCTGTTGTCTTTCGATGAATTTCCGGGTTGGCACTATTTGTAAACTGGTTGGGCATGAAATAGTCCGGGTGTTTTGCCAGGATCTCCTTTGATTCTTTGATCGACCCCTGCATCCCTTCATAGGCGGGGGTCAGAACCAGTTCTACGCCATACGAGTTTAGTAAACTGACCCTTTCCTGACTCATACTTTCCGGCATGACGAGAATCATTTTATATCCTCGAATGGAGGCAATGAGCGCCAATCCAATTCCCGTATTTCCACTGGTTGCTTCCAGAATCGTTCCACCTGGTTTTAGAAGACCACTTTTTTCCGCTTCATTGATCATATTCAAACAGATACGGTCTTTGACACTTCCCCCCGGATTCATATATTCCGCTTTTCCGTAAACAATGCCAAACCCTTTTTCGCTTAATCGGTTGAGCTGGATCAAGGGTGTATTCCCGATGGCATGGGTCGCATCCTGGTAGTATGAAGATTTCATTTTCCTCCTCCCATATAAAATAAAAATTCAACTACATCGCCTTCCTTTAAGGAAGAGGATTCGAATTCATTTCGGTCCAATATTTTTGAATTTAATTCAACGGAAACCATCCGGGGTTCTATTTTTTTGGAAACAAGGAGGTCATGTATGGTCTCTTTTTCAAATTCTTCAAATTTTCCGTTTACTTTAAGGCGCATGCCGTCTACTCCAAGATAAAAAAAAATGGCCTTTTGAGGGCCGTCATCATCCGCTAAACCATTGATCAAAGGTACCTTTTAAGGTATCAAACTGAGTTTTACTTTGTCAAGATTTTTCAAGGTTTGGACAGTTCAGGTTGCCACTTTTCCACATCGATTGTGGAAAAATTGTTTATAATTTGACAATTTTTTAATCCGGTTCGTGGACTGAAGCGTGATAGAGCGCTCTGCCTAAATTTTGAGCCTGATATTGTCCTATAAATCAAAAAGTTAGGATTTTTAGTCCGGTTGGGGGTTTCTTAACGAAAACAGGCTGACTTGGAATTTATATTCACAACCTATTGTGTTTAAGTCATAGTAATCTACCATATATAGGTGATATTCGAGTGAGATACCCCGGGTCATTCGATGACAACAAGTGAGGTCCCGGTTTGACAAAATCGCCGATCCATGTAACATTTAATTAAATAACCTTTTGAAATTTCATGAGATTCAAGTTTTCAATCACCCAAAAACTCTTTCTAAGTTATACCATTCTGATCTTGCTCAGTCTCTTGATCGGAACTTATGCCATGTCGCGGCTCAATGCGCTCAAGGTCATGAGCAACCAGATTATCCATAACGGCATTCCCCAAATTTATATCAGCGAGAAAATGATCGAATGTATCCTTGCGCAGCAGGTCGTGCAGAAGCGGTATTTCGTTTTGAGAAGCAAGGTAAATCAGGAGCAGTTCGATCTCAGAGGCGAGGAATTCAACAAATACCTCGAAGAGATGAGAGGCAAAGGTATTGATGAAGAGCTTGGGCGAATCAGCAAGGGATACGGCGAATATCTGGTGCTCTTTACCCAGGCGGTTACGGAATCGAATGTCAACTATACCCAGTTGGTGCAAGATCAGAAAGAGCTTGAAAAACGATCCGATTTCTTAATCAAAAGAATACAGTTTTTAAAAAACAGCCTGATGGACCGGGAAAAAGAGAAACTTGTTTCATTCGACCTGTTCAATCAGCGATCGTTCTATCTTTTGGTCGTTCTTTCGGGAATGACCCTTTTCTTTGGATTTTCGTTTGTATTTTTTGTAACCTCCTATTTTTCCAAAACAATTCAAAAAATAAAACAGACCACGCAAATGATTTCAAAGGGGAAGTACGACAATTTCCCCATCTTATCTACAGAAGATGAAGTAGGGGAACTCGCGGAGTCCTTTAAAGCGATGGGGGAAAGACTCAAGGAGCTCGAAGCGATTAATCTTGACGCGAATCCACTGACCCGGCTTCCGGGGAACCTCGCAATTGAGAAGGAACTTCTCAAAAAAATTCAGAGCCGGGGCCCCCTGGCCTTCTGCCTTCTGGATCTGGACAATTTCAAAGCCTATGGCGATACTTACGGTTACGCTAAGGGGAGCGAGGTCTTAACGGTCGTCGCAGGCATTCTCCGTCAGGTGATTGAGTCAATTGGCCGGAAAGATGATTTTATCGGCCACATTGGGGGGGATGATTTCGTTCTGATTACGGACCCGGCCAGGGTCCACACGCTCTGTCAAAGAATTATCACTGAATTTGATCAGACCATTCCTTTCTATTACGATGAATCGGACAGAGCGAATGGATTTATCGTGGCCAAGGACCGAAAAGAGGTTGAACAAAAGTTTCCTTTAATGACGATTTCAATAGCCGTGGTGACCAATGAGAAGAGAAAATTTCACTCCGCTGACAAGATTGCAGAGCAGGCAGCTCAGTTGAAGCATTATGCGAAAACCTTTCCAAAAAGTATTTATGTGATCGACCAGAGGAGGATTTAACCCCGTTGCGGCTGACCCATTACTGTGCCATGGGAACATTTTTCCTCATGGTGTCTTGCGCTTCCGTTCATCCTGCCTTACCCGAATCGTCTGCTTCTGACTTACATCTGAGAAGCGAGGTTCAGACCTCCTTGGGAAAACCAAAGTCACTTTTCCAACAGGGGAAATTCAGTGAAGCTATCGTACAATACCGTAAACTGACGAGGAATAAAGACAAGTCCGTCGCAGAAACAGCTCAATATCAGTTGGCATATACCTTTGCCTATTATAAAAATATGGGAAGGGACTATCAGGAAGCGTTGAATGAATTTCAACTCTTTTTGAAAAAATATCCGGAAAGCAGTCTCAAAGAAGAGGCAGCGAACTGGGTTTCACTCCTCAATCAAGCGGTCATGAAGCAGTCCGAGAACGAACTATTACGAGATAATATTAAAAGGTTAGTTGATATAGATATTGAAGGGGAACAAAAACAGCGCCCTTCGAGATAATCGAGAAGTTATTTAATTCCCAGGTGTATCGCGACGATCCCGCCCGTTAAATTCCGGTAACTTGCTTTTTGAAATCCTTCCCTGACCATCAACTCTTTAAATGCTTCCTGGTCCGGAAATTTTCGAATGGAATCGGGAAGATACTGATATACCCCGGTTTGATCTTTTGAAATCCATTGGCCGATTCTTGGCAAAAAGATAAAAGAATAAAAATCATAAAGTTTACGCCAGAACCAGTGCTGGGGTTTTGAAAATTCGAGGCAGATAAACTGTCCCCCCGGTTTCAGAACTCGATATATCTCACGTAGTCCGGCTTGAAGATTATTGAAATTCCTGACCCCAAATCCTACCGTTACCAGATCGAAAACATTATCTTTAAATTGCATTTTTTCGGCATTTCCCTGCACCGGCGAGATTCTCTTAGACAGGCCTTTTTTCCGAATCTTGACAGTACCGACTTTGAGCATTTCCAAATTCAGATCGGAAGAAACCACTTGAGGGCCGATCTTGCTTTTTCGGGCAAGTTGAATTGCGATATCTCCCGTTCCGGACGCGAGGTCAAGTATGAACCCTTTCACCGGGATCCGGGCCGCCTGCACCACCCGCATTTTCCAGAAATAGTGGATGCCGAGACTTAACAGGGTGTTATTTAAGTCATACTTTCCCGCAATGGAAGAGAACATTTCCTGAACGTTTTTTTCTTTATTATCGAGCGAGTATTTCATCTGCATGGGGAATAGGGGTAACATTTAACTTCAAGGTGAGTCAAGCGGAAAGTCGAAGAAGAAGTAGACCGGATAATCGCCTTCATGTTACCATCATCTTTCATTTTAATTTTCATAGGATTGGAATGCAATCGAGATATATTAGTGTTAAAGGAGCCCGGGAACACAATCTCAAGAATATCGACGTCGATATTCCCCGGGACCAGCTGGTCGTCATCACAGGGCTTTCCGGATCCGGAAAATCGTCGCTGGCATTCGACACGATCTACGCGGAGGGTCAGCGCCGTTATGTCGAGTCACTTTCAGCGTATGCCCGGCAATTTCTGGAGCAGATGAGCAAACCGGATGTCGATTCGATCGAAGGCCTTTCCCCCGCTATCTCGATTGAACAGAAGACAACCAGTCGAAATCCCCGATCCACCGTCGGAACGGTTACCGAAATTTACGATTATTTCCGCCTTTTATTTGCCCGGGTGGGTCATCCGCATTGTTATCAATGCGGGAAAGAGATTGCCGCGCAAACTGTGACCCAGATGGTCGATTCCATTATGGATTTTCCAGAAGGATCCAAGATTCAAATTATGGCACCTATCATTCAAGGAAGAAAAGGGGAGTACAGGAAAGAACTGCTACAAATTAAAAAAAGCGGATTTGTACGAGTCAGAATCGATGGAAAAATTATAGAACTTTCTGAAATACCGCTTCTGGATAAAAAGAAAAAACATTCTATCGAAGTCGTAGTGGATCGAATGATTTTGAAACCGGGCATTGAAAAGCGCCTGGCGGATTCTCTCGAAACAGCGCTCGGCCTCGCCGCAGGATTAGTGATCATTTCCTATGACGCCCAGAAAGAGGTTTTATACAGTGAAAAAATGGCTTGCGTTACATGCGGAGTCAGCTATCCCGAGATGGCACCCAGAATGTTTTCGTTTAATAGTCCGCAGGGTGCTTGCATCGCCTGTGACGGACTTGGAACCACTCGAAATCTCGATCCTGATTTGATTGTGCCGGATCCTTCCCTTTCGTTGAGGGAAGGAGCGGTCAAACCATGGGAAAAACGGAGTGCCGGATTTTATTTTCAGATGATGGAGTCCCTCTCGACCCATTTTAAATTCGAATTGACGACTCCCTACGAGAAGTTGAAACCTGAATTTCAAAAGATCATCCTGTATGGGACCGAATCCGAAGCGGTGACTTTTTATTACGAACGGGAAGGGAGACGGGACTACTATAAAAAACCTTTTGAAGGGGTGATCGCAAACCTGGCGAGAAGATACCGGGACACCGATTCGGCTTATATACGTGAAGAAATTGAGAGATATATGAGCATTCAACCGTGTCCGCTCTGCAAGGGGGAACGTCTCAAAAAGGAGAGCCTGGCTGTAAAGGTTGCCAATCGGTCGATTGCGGAGGTGAGCCGGTTATCGATAAGAGAAGCAGGACGTTTTTTCGATGAGCTGCAACTGAGCGAAAAAGAAAAAGCGATTGCGCATCGGATATTAAAGGAAATCCGGGAACGGCTTGGATTCCTGGTCAGCGTTGGCGTCGACTATTTGACTCTCGATCGAGCTGCGGGAACGCTATCGGGAGGAGAAGGTCAGCGAATACGCCTGGCGACACAAATCGGTTCAAGCCTGGTTGGGGTTCTATATATTCTTGATGAACCCAGTATTGGATTGCATCAAAGAGATAATGAACGCCTTCTCAATACCCTGAAAAGATTACGCGATCTCGGAAATACGGTGCTGGTAGTAGAACATGACGACGAGACCATCCTTGAAGCGGATTATGTTATCGATATGGGACCGGGAGCAGGTCTTTTGGGTGGGAATATCATTTCACAAGGGACCCCGGAGCACATTAAGAAAGACCCTCAATCCTTGACAGGCAGGTATCTTTCCGGAGATCTGTCAATATCAATTCCCCGGCGACACCGCACCGTTCGTAAATTTTTAAAAATTAGAGGAGCCACTGAAAATAATCTCCAGAAGATAGATGTCTCGTTTCCGCTTGGCCTGCTCAGCTGTGTGACGGGAGTGTCGGGTTCAGGCAAAAGCACGCTTGTGATAGACGTTCTTTACAAAAACCTTGCCCAGCATTTTTATCGATCGACCGACAAAGGGGGTGCCTGCGAAGCGATCACCGGGCTGGAAGAACTCGATAAAGTCATTAATATTGATCAGTCCCCGATTGGTAGAACGCCGAGATCGAATCCTGCGACTTATACGGGACTTTTTACCTTTATTCGTGATTTGTTCACACAATTGCCGGAATCGAGGGCGAGAGGATATAAGCCTGGACGATATAGTTTTAATGTCAAAGGAGGTCGGTGCGAGGCCTGCCAGGGTGACGGCGTGATCAAGATTGAAATGCATTTTCTTCCGGATGTCTATGTGACCTGCGACCTCTGTAAAGGGAAAAGGTATAACCGGGAAACGCTTGATATCAAATATAAAGGGAAAAATATCGCCGACATCCTTGATCTTAGCGTGGAAGAAAGTTTAAGGTTTTTCGAATCTATTCCGCTCATTCGGTCCAGGCTGGATACCTTGAACGATGTGGGACTTGGCTATATCAAACTGGGCCAATCCGCGACGACTTTGTCTGGTGGCGAGGCTCAGAGAATCAAACTTTCTAAAGAGCTTTCAAAGAGAGGAACTGGGAGAACGCTTTATATTCTGGATGAGCCAACGACCGGACTCCACTTTGCTGATATTCAGAAACTCCTGGATGTTTTGAACCGTTTGGTGGAAAACGGAAACACAATCATTGTCATTGAACACAATCTCGATGTGATCAAGAATGCGGACTATGTGATTGACCTGGGTCCTGAGGGAGGTTTCAATGGTGGAAAAGTGGTTAAAACCGGAACTCCGGAAGAGATTTCTGAATTTCAGGAATCCTATACCGGGCACTTCCTGAAAAAGGTGTTAAAAAGTTAAGACCGCTCGAAACCGGACTTTGCCGTGTCGCAGACGATTCAACGCTTCGTTGACCTTATCGAAAGGAAATAATTCTACGTGGGCTCGGACCTTCCCTTCAGCGCCCAGATTCAAAACCTGCTTCAGATCTTCCTGAGTTCCGACCGGAGATCCGAAGATTCGAAGCCTCTTGGCAATCAGGTCAATCGGATTGACCTGAAATGTTCCTCTTCCTCCTCCGACGACAATGAGCCTTCCGTTGGGTCTGAGCGATTGTATGAGTCTTCCGATTGATACCGGCATGATTGACGAAGAGAAAATGACGTCAGCCCCATGCAATTCATGAAGTCCGGATATTGAATCCTTTTCGGATAGATCGATCACTTCGTCGCTCCCCAACTTGAACGCCAGCTCTGCTTTTTCGCGGGACCGGGTCAGAGTAATGACCTTTGCACCCTGGATTTTCGCAATCTGAATCGCCAGATGTCCCAAACCTCCCAGGCCATGTATAGCGACCTGCTCTCCCTTCCGAATTTGGGCCAGCTTGAGACCGGCAAATGAGGTGAGGCCGGCGCAGAACAGCGGGGCCGCCTGTTCGGGATTGAGCGACGTGGGAATCCGGGTGTAAGCCGAAGCAGGTGCCGTGACATATTCTGCATATCCCCCGTTCACTGTGACGCCGGTCACCTGTTGATTTTCACATAGGACAGGATCGCCCGAAAGACAAGATGGGCACTTAAGACAGGTGGAATGGACCCAGGTCAGACCCACCGGATCACCTTGTTTGAAATCTCGGACCTGATCACCCATTGAGACGATTGTCCCCACGACTTCATGCCCGGGAATTCGGGGCGTTTGGTGAAATTCCCATTCTCCGTCCAGCAGATGCAGGTCGCTGTGGCAAATTCCGCAGGCTTGAACTTTAATCAGGATATCGTGAGGGCCAGGAACAGGGGTCGGTACGTTTTCCAGCAGTAACGGCTTTCGCTGGGTATGAAGGAGTGCAGCTTTCACACTCGAATTTTATGATTTTTAAGAAAAATGAGCAAGAAAATAGTGCTCGCCCGATCCGAATTCCAGAGCCGGCTTTTTGGGCTGGCTCTGACTCGGTCAATGTCTTATTACATGACGACCTCCTTATTGAACGAGAAGTAAAGAGTAGGGTCACCCATTAGAGCGGGGATCAAGAGAAAAAAAGTCCTTCCTCGCAGGTTTTTTGATTTAAAAACCCGTTTGATCTGTTTATAGAAAGGTCTTTTGTGACTGCAGCCTTCGTTTCATTGGTTTGAAGTCAGTCATTTG
>JACQBW010000009.1 GCA_016194305.1 Nitrospirota bacterium
ATTCTGATTATTAAATTTAAGAGTACCTTGATGGGACTGATCGTCGACAAAGTGAAGGATGTGCTCTATCTCAACAGCTCGCATCTTCAGGCGGCAAGTTTTGAAAACAAGGAAGAACAAAAATTCTTGAAAGGAATATTCAAACATCAGGGAGAATTGATCATGCTGCTGGATATTCAGAGGATTTTGGACCTCGAAACCTATGAAATGGCCAATCAAGGGGTATAAGAAAAAAATGATGACGTGTGCAAAATGCAAGTCTAGATTTGAAATACCGGAAAGCCCAGGTGTTTATTTGGAAGAAGTTACCTGTCCCAACTGCCATTCGAAAATGAAAATCAGATGGAAGATGGAGCTGGAGTCCGAACTTGAAGAAAAGGTCGAAGCCTCTCAGAGAACTTCGCCATCTCCTAAGAACTCCGAAAGGTTAAAAGTACTTGTGGCTGTTGACGGAGAGGCGACTCAGGATGTTATGAAGGAAGTGCTGACGGGGGCAGGTTATGACGTCTATATCGCTTCAACCGGAAAAGAGGCGCTTTCTCTACTTGAAAAAGAACATCCGGGAATTGCGTATCTCGACGTAGCGCTTCCGCAAGTCCTGGGATTTGAAGTGTGCGAGATCATTAAGAAGAGCCAACGGCTCAAAGCGACAAAAGTAATCCTGGTTTCAGCAATTTACGACAAAACGCGATACAAACGCGCTCCGTCCTCTCTTTATGGCGCGGATGATTATATCGAGAGGCACCACATTCAAGACGGCCTCTTGACCAAACTCAACAAATTGCTCCGTACGGACGAGACTTCTCCTGTTTCTTACAGAATTTTGCCTGGAGACTCCTCCGTGGAAGTGATGGATAAAGAATCCTTATCGCCCCGGCATGGCGTGAGGGAAACGGATAATACGCTTCCACCCGAGATCCAAACCGAAATTCCTCCCGTTCCGGAAGTGTTCGAGTCGGCGGCATCCGAAAGTCTGCTAGAGCAACCATCCACATGTGAAGTGGCCCCCGAAACGGAATTATCGACAGTGGCCGCTCTGCCAGAATCCGGAAATCCTTTTGAAAATCCGGATATCGGCTCAGCCCTTGAAGTGGCAGAAGTGTCAGCGGCTCCTCCGGAAACGACGCCAGTATTAACACCTGAGGAGAATGTGAAACATGAGGAGGCGAAGAGATTTGCCCGCCTGATTATTTCGGATATTGCACTCTATAATCAAAAGACGATTGAAGAGGGAATCGAAAACGGAAATGTTGAGGAGCTCTTGAAAGACGACATGGTCGAGGCTGAAAAACTCTACCGTGAAAGAGTCTCAAAGGAAGTTCGGGAGAAGACGCAATATCTTCAGGAAGCCTTACGGGATCTGGTAGACCGGAAAATAAAAATGTTGAAAAAAGGAAATTAATCTTCCGAGCGAGGAAATATGGGGAATGAACAGACGACGCTGGATCTAAATCACCCTTCTGTTGAGATTCAATTGAAGGCGATTGAACAGCTTGGAAATGAGCAGAGACGCGAAAGTATCCCTCTTTTGACGGAAGCGCTTAAATCGCCGGAATGGAGAGTCCGGAAAGAGGCCTCTAACGCCATTTCCAAATTTCAGATTGATGAAGATTTGACCAATTTCCTGATTAATGAACTGAAAAACTCAATCGATCCGGGAGAGAAGAACGCCTTTTTTGAAATCCTGGTATTTCTGGGTAAAAAAGTAACTCACGCACTCATGACCCATTACCGGGAAATGAACGCAGACATCAAGAAGATCTGCCTTGATATTTTTGGTGAAACCGGTGATCTGAGCGCTTCATACCTTTTAATTCAATGCCTGAGCGATCCGAATCCGAATATTCAAATTGCGGCCATTGAGGCGCTGGGAAAATTGAAAGAACCCAGGTCAGTTGATGAATTGATTCAATTTTTAACCCATGAGAACCAACTGCTCAGTTTCGCGGCACTTCGAAGTCTGGAACAGATCGGTGACACCCGGGCAGTTGAACCGATTATACGGCTTCTCGGAAAGAGCGTTCTGGATCGGCCTGCTCTGAAAGCACTGGGTCAGCTGGGTGATTTGTCTGCGCTGAACCCGATTGTCAATTCTCTTCAAAATGGAACGCCCAAGATAAAAAAGGCCGCCATTGAGGCGGTGATTCGACTGCAGGAACAGATGATTCAGCAAAACGAAGTTAAAATCATAGGCCGGCTTAGAGAAGTTTATAATAAGGATATGTCCCTCTTTCTGTTTGATCTCCTTCAAAATTCCGAGGGAGAGGAACAGTTGATTCGTGGCACCATTCGGATTCTCGGTTGGATGGGGGAAATTCTGAGCATTCAGTTACTGATTCCCTTTCTGGAAGGCCCCTATCGGGAAGAAGCGATCCAGGCGATCACCCGAATGAAAAGAGGAGCTGTTGAACCGCTCCTTGCGGCGCTTCCGAAACATGAAGGAGTTGTTCGGGAGGGTATGATTCGGGCCTTGGGAGAAATAGGTGATCGGAAGGCCGTTATGCCACTTTTTAAAATGGTTTCCGATCCGATTGGCCACGTCAGGCAATCTCTGGCGATTGCACTGGGTAAACTTGGAGATCCTGTTGCAACCAGGATGTTGATACAACTTTTGGATGACCCTTATTCCAACGTTCAGGAAGCAGCCATACAGTCGCTTAGAAAATTTAAAGACCGGACCCTGATTTTGGAATGCATCACACTATTGGGACATGAAAAGGAAAATGTTCGCTTAAACAGCATTCGATTGATCGGACTGATGAAAGCCAAAGAAGCAGTCCCCAATTTGGCTCTGTTTCTGAAGGACCAGGATCCTGTGTTTCGTAAGGAAACCCTGTTAGCGCTCAAAGCCATGGAAAACGTCAATATAGAAGAGTGGGTAATTTTTGCGCTTGCCGATGAGTTTGAAGAAGTCCGTATGGCAGCACTGTCCTGCCTGGAGGATCGACCTGAAATCCGGCTAGATCCATTTATTGAGAATTTGAAACAGGATGAATCAATCTGGGTCAGATCCTTTCTTGCGAGATTGCTCGGCAAGGTCAGGACGGCTGCATCAAAAAAGGAGTTGATAGGACTGATGAGCGACCCTATCGGCGTGGTCCAGATCAGTGCGATGGAATCGCTTTCTCACTTTCACGAATCCGAGAATATTCCCTTATTTATGGAAAAAATGAAAAGCGAGGATCTTGAAGTCCAGAGTGCGGCAATTATCGCGATCGGTGAATCAGGAGATTTTTCGAGCGGAGAAAAATTAATCGGATATATGAATCATTTGAATTGGAATATCCGGGCGGCCGCGATCAGAGCTTTGGGGAAGCTAAAATACAAGCCCGCTTTTGCCACGATCGAAAAATTGGCCGAAGAAGATCCGGATAAGATCGTCAGGCAATCCGCACTTTATGCACTTGAATTAATTCTAGGTTGAGCAGATCAATGATCGTTTCGCCGAATGAGACATTGGAAGCGGAACAGAATCTTGTCTTTTCCGACGAGACTTTCCGTCTTTTTCAGGATTTGATGCTTCAAAAAGCGGGTGTGACGCTTGACGACAAATCCAAAGAGTTTGTCCGGTCCCGGCTGAAAGAATCCGTATTAAAGAAACAATTTAATGATTACAAAGATTATTATTTTTATTTGAAGTATGACCGGAACCGGGATTCGGAACTCTATCATGCGATTGATCTGCTAACGATTCACGAAACCTATTTTTTCCGGGAAACCATGCAGCTGGACACATTCTCGGATGAAGTGCTTGAAGAAACAATCCGGAAAAATCAGGCTCATAAAAACCTCCGGATCTGGTCTGCGGGATGTTCAACCGGTGAGGAGGCTTACACCATCTCGATGCTTTTGCTCGATAAGCCTGAATTGAAAGATTGGAGGATCGAAATTTTTGCAACAGATATATCCCAACAAGTGCTTCAATATGCAAGAAGGGGAGTTTATCAGGCCAATTCATTCCGGTCGACTTCGACCGAATATATGATGAAATATTTCACGAAAGAGAACAACGGATTTAAAATTAAAGACGAAGTCAGAGAAAAGGTAAACTTTTTTCACGCCAGCTTGATTGATCCGGGGAAGATGTTTTTTCTGAATGAAATGGACATTGTTTTCTGTAGAAACGTCATTATTTATTTCAATCTGGATATCAAGAAAAAGGTGATTTCCACTTTTTACGAAAAGTTAAAATTTGGCGGATTTCTTTTGCTTGGACATTCGGAATCACTGAGCTATATCAGTCCCGATTTCGAATTGAGACATTTTAAAAAAGATATGGTATACCAAAAACCAAGTAAATAAAAGCGCCAAGGTGGTAAGTCCTTCTTGTGATCTATTGCTCAGCGAGCGATGCGAGCGAGAGGGGGAAGCTTTAACGGCCTTGCCGGTGAAGGGGGAGACGCGAGCCCCTTAAATAAGAGGAAAGAGTTGTGAGTCGTTCAAAAATCAAGGTGCTGGTCATTGATGATTCTCCTTTTGTCCGTCAATCCATTTCAATTATGATCTCTGAAACGCCCCATATTGAAGTGATGGCAACCGTTCACGGTGGACTTGAAGCGATCAAGTTTCTTGAAAAGGAAACCCCTGATGTGATCACGCTGGATATCGAGATGCCGGAGATGAACGGATTTTCATTTTTGGTCTGGTTAATGCAAAATCACCCTCTTCCGGTGCTGGTTATCAGTTCCCGCAGTGATAATCAGAATGTTTTCAAGGCGCTGGAACTCGGGGCGCTGGAATTTATTCCTAAACCCAGCGCAACGGCGTCGTTAGATCTTCTTAATGTCAAAGATGAGTTGATCAAAAAAATAGAGATCATCAGTAAAATTCCGAGAACTGCGATAAAGAAACAGGTTTCCATTTATCAGCCGCAGGTCCAGGAAAAAGAACCGAAGGAAATTCAACTAAAGGGCCGAGTGGCAGGTCAGCGTTCCGACATTCAGGGAACGACGGCTATCCAGGCTCGCGGCGTATCGATTATTGTCATTGGCGCATCCACGGGAGGGCCTGCGGCGCTTCAGCTGATCGTGTCATCGCTTCCGAAAGACTTGAAAGTTCCTATAGTGATCGTGCAACATATGCCTCCGAATTTCACGCGTTCCTTTGCACAGCGGCTCGATTCGTTAAGCAAGTTGAGAGTCATGGAAGCCGAGGAGGGGGAAGGAATTCAGGCTGGTCGGGTTTACGTTGCCCCGGGAGGAAACCATTTGACCGCGGTCTCTGCGCCCGACGGAATCAAATTTCATCTGGTCCCCAAAGAATCGGGAGACCGGTATATTCCATCGATTGACAAAACCATGCTATCCCTCGCCTCGATTTATCACAAGGAAATGTTGGGCGTCATCCTGACCGGAATGGGAAACGATGGAACGGAAGGGATCAGAAAGATTAAGGAATATGGAGGAGCAACGCTCGCTGAGTCAGAAGAGACCGCTGTCGTCTATGGGATGCCCCGGGTTCCGGCCCAGCTGGGCTTGATAGATAAAGTCGTGCCAATCAATCAAATGGCAGATCAGATTATCCGGATCTGCCAATAATGTGGTTAGCATTATTGTTTATTACAAGGAGACAAAAACGTGGATAATGAGAAAGATGGAGAAATATTACGGAAAGCCGAAGATTTCCTAAAGGTTTTCAAGAAGGGAGAGGAATTTACCCACGAACTTCTGATTACGAACGAGAAGCTTCGGTTCCGGGTCGTTCAGCTTGAAGAAGAGGTCAATCAGTCTAGAAAAAATTCCACTTCACAGGCGGAAACAGGAAAGATGGCTGAAATGATCCGTCAGCTCGAAAAAGAGAAAATGGACATCTTGAACAAATACAAAGATGTGGAGGCGGAAAACAAGGATTTTGCCAGCAGGTATGTCGAAGTAGAAGAGGAAAACAATAACCTGGCGAATCTCTATGTTGCCAGTTATCAGCTTCACTCGACGCTTGATTACCAGGAGGTTTTGAGGATTGTTCTCGAGGTCTTGTTAAACCTGGTCGGAGCAGATCGATGCGCGATTCTATTGCGCGAAGAAGAGTCTCCCGATTTGACCGTCGTCGCCTCGGAAGGGCTCCATCAAATCGAGTTTAAGAAAGTGAAAATGGGAGAGGGAATTATCGGCAATGTCGGAAAAACCGGCGAGTCTCATTTCGTCTCTGATCTAAAAAATATTCCAATGGCAGATCCGCTTTATCCGATCGTCTGTATTCCACTAAAAATCAAGGAACACATCCTGGGGGTAATTGCTGTATTTTCGCTCCTGGAGCAGAAAAAGGAAAAATTAAACCGGATCGATTACGAGCTGTTTTCGATGCTGGCGGGCCATGCGGCGACTGCCATTTTCAGTTCCAGACTTTACTCTCAATCAGAAAGAAAACTTTCCACCATTCATGGTTTTATAAATCTTCTGAGTGGACGGGAAAAGAGTTGATCGCATCCGGGACAATTCATTTAATCTCCCCAGTATGTCATGCGAGCAAGAAGGGGAAAATGTTGATACGGGAATTTGCAATAAGAGCCGTAAACAGGTGCGGGCCATTGGGCATCCTGGATCGGTACAATCCGCTTTTATAAATGAAAACAGCAAGCAACGCGAGAGAGAGGGGAAGGCTCCGGCCGGCTCTGCCCGTGGTGGTGGCGACCCGAGCCCCTCTTATCAGAGAAAGGAAAATACAATGAGTCAATATTCATTTCTGGTCGTGGAAGACTCTCCTACGATGAGACAGCTTGTTACTTTTAGTTTAAAAAGAATTCATGATGCTAAAATAGTTGAGGCCACCGATGGCGTCGACGCATTAAAGAAAATGGCAGAAGATAAGTTCGATCTGATCATTGCAGACATCAATATGCCGCTCATGGATGGCTTGAAACTGCTCAGTATCATCAGAAAAGATCCTAACTATGCGTCCATACCCGTAATCATCGTGACGACAGAAGGAGCGGAGGTTGATAAAGAAAAGGGATTAAAGCTGGGGGCCAATGCCTATCTCACCAAGCCGATTCAGACCAATACACTTTTGACCAAAGTGAAAGAATTATTGAAGATGGAGGTGGCTTAAGGCCTCCATTTGCCTCGTCACAATCAAATCAACTCTTGACGATCCTCTCACCAAGTGGTACTTTTTTAGTTCATTCTTTATCCAAAATTCACCCATCGATAGGCTTCTGGTCCGGTTCAAATCTCTTTTTTGACAGGAAATAGAGCTAAATATGCTTTCTCTGCCGGACCAGGACTTAGAAAGGAAATTTAAAGATTTGAAGTTTGGCATTCTTGTATTTCCAGGGTCAAATTGCGAGCAGGATTGTGCCGACGTGATTCAGACCCTGCTGAACCAGGAAGTGAGAATGATCTGGCACAAGGAAACCACGCTTGGAGGGATTGACGCCCTCATTATTCCAGGCGGCTTTTCTTATGGTGACTACCTTCGGACAGGTGCCATTGCCCGATTTTCTCCGGTTATGAAATCGGTTATGAAATTCGCGGAGGCAGGGGGTTTGATCCTCGGAATTTGCAATGGATTCCAGATTCTGGTGGAGTCAAAACTTCTTCCGGGTGCCTTGTTGAGAAATGAATCCTTGAAATATATCTGCAGGGACGTCCTGATCCGTGTAGAAAACTCGGAAACCTCTTTTACCTCCCTTTATCAGGAAGGGGAAATTTTAAAGATTCCAATCGCGCATGCGGAAGGAAATTATTTTTGCAATCAGGAGACTCTGGAAGAGTTAACACGAAATCGTCAGATTCTTTTTCGATATGGTGGCTCGGTCAATCCCAACGGTTCGCTCGACCGGATAGCGGGGATCTGTAACTCTGAACGAAATATTGCAGGGATGATGCCTCACCCGGACCGTTCCTCTGAAATGATTCTCGGTTCGGAAGATGGCAAAAGAATTTTCCTTTCAATGATGAGTCATTTAGCGGGGGCCCGAAAATGATCAGAGGAGAACCACCGGTTGACGAACGACTTGCGTTGGATCATGGTCTGACGAAAGACGAATATCTGAAGATCGTCAAATTAATGGATCGGGTTCCGACCTTTACGGAGCTCGGAATATTTTCCGTCATGTGGAGTGAGCACTGCAGTTATAAGAGTTCCCGCATCCATTTGAAGAAATTTCCGACCAAAGGAGAAAGGGTTATCTTTGGCCCTGGTGAAAACGCCGGGGTTGTCGATATTGGAGAGGGCATGGCCGCAGTTTTTAAAATGGAGAGCCATAATCATCCTTCTTTTATTGAACCGTATCAGGGAGCCGCGACAGGTGTCGGGGGAATTCTTCGGGATGTGTTTACAATGGGGGCCAGACCTGTTGCGCTCTTGAACTCGCTCCGGTTCGGATCGCTTGAAAAAGCGAAAAACAGAACCCTCTTCGCCGGGGTGGTTTCCGGAATTGCGGGTTATGGTAACTGTATGGGTGTTCCCACACTGGGAGGTGAAGTCTGCTTTTACGATATTTACGACCAAAATCCTCTGGTGAATGCATTTTGTCTCGGTTTGGTCCAGAAGAACCGGATTTTTCTTGGCCAGGCGGCAGGTGTTGGAAATCCCATTATTTATGTTGGCTCTAAAACGGGACGTGACGGGATTCATGGAGCAAGTCTTCTCGCCTCCTCGGAATTCAATGATACGTCGATGGAAAAGAGACCGGCGGTTCAGGTCGGGGATCCCTTCACAGAAAAGCTCCTTCTTGAAGCCTGCCTGGAGTTGATGTCCAGAGATATCGTTGTGGGGATTCAAGATATGGGAGCTGCGGGATTAACCTCCTCGTCCTGCGAAATGGCCGGCAGGGCGGGAACCGGAGTTGAAATGGACGTTTTGAAAGTCCCCCTTCGGGAGGTCGGGATGACGCCTTACGAAATTATGCTCTCAGAATCACAGGAGAGAATGCTTCTGGTCGCCCGGCAGGGATGTGAGAAAGAGGTCCTGGAGATTTTTGAAAAATGGGATCTTGACGCAGCCGTAATTGGAAGAGTGACCGGAGATGGAAAGATCCGGATCAAATCAGGAGACAGGCTTTTTGCCGAAATTCCGGTGGTTGCGCTGGTTGAAGATGCGCCTGTTTACGAAAGGCCGTTAGGTCTTCCCCCTTATCAGCAATCGATTCAGACATTGCAGATGGATCTCATCCACCTTCCAAAGGATTACAACCGGGTTTTAAAACAACTCCTGGCTTCTCCTACCATTGCGAACAAGGAGTGGGTCTACGACCAATACGATCATATGGTTCAAACCAATGTGGCGATTCGGCCTGGCGGGGACGCTTCATTGATCCGGATTAAAGGTTCAACGAGAGCGATCGCCGTTTCTGTTGGAGGAAACTCCCTCTATACCCTTTTGAATCCGCATGTCGGAGGAATGATTGCAGTGGCCGAAGTCTGTCGAAACCTGGTCTGTACAGGTGCTAAACCGCTGGCGATAACCGATTGCCTGAATTTTGGAAGTCCTGAGCGTCCGGATATCATGTGGCAATTTTCCATGGCTATTGAGGGCATTGCGGATGCCTGCAGAAAATTCTCTACACCCGTGGTCAGTGGAAATGTCAGTTTTTACAATGAAACCAAAGGGGTGGCCATCTATCCGACGCCCACAGTCGGGGCGATCGGTCTTTTGGAAAATATCGAGAAAAGAATGACCTGCTTCTTTAAGAGTGAAGGGGACGTGGTCATCCTCCTGGGGAAAACGGGGGAAGATCTGGGAGGGACGGAATATATGAGGATTGTTCACCACCAGGAGCGTGGATTCCCTCCACTGATCAATCTGGATGAGGAATATGCACTGCATCAGCTTTGTCTCGAGCTGATCGATCAAGAGTTGGTCCATTCCGCCCATGACTGCTCCGAAGGCGGACTGGCTGTTGCACTTGCGGAGTCTTGTATCGCTTCTCCTTTGCCCAAAGGGGCCGAAATCAGATTACCGGACACGCCTCTTCGTCCGGACGCCCTGTTATTCGGTGAATCGCAATCGCGAATTATCATATCCGCGCCGCCTGCTCATGTGAAGTTGATTGAAGCCATATCAAAAAAACATAGGGTTCCTTTTATGATCGTAGGAGTGGTAAAATCAGAGAGTCTGGTCATCAATTCCTGGATTTCTATTCCGCTGGATGAGTTGACAGAATCATGGCGAAATGCCATACCAAAAATGATGGTGAATGGATGAAAGAACTCATTTTTGACAAGATGCACGAAGAGTGTGCCGTATTCGGAATCTATAATCACCCCGAGGCGGCCAAAATGACCTATTTGGGACTTTATGCCCTTCAGCACCGGGGGCAGGAAGGGTCCGGGATTGTCTCCTCAAATGGAAAAGATTTTCATATTGAAAAAGGCGTTGGACTGGTTTCCGATATCTTTACCCAGGAAAGTTTAAAAAAGCTCCCCGGTACGATGGCCATCGGCCATAATCGATATTCGACTTTTGGAGGGAACACCCTTAAGAATGTTCACCCGCTGATGGTCAACTATGCGCTTGGTACGCTCGCAATGGCCCATAACGGTAATTTGACAAACGCCCATATTTTGAGAGATGAACTCGAAGCATACGGAGCCATATTTCAGTCGACGGTCGATAGCGAAGTGATCGTCCACCTGATTGCCCATTCCAAAGGTGATACCCTTATTCAAAGAATGACCGATGCCCTTAGCCGTGTTTCAGGAGCCTTTTCTCTAGTCTTCCTTTCAGAAGAGGGATTGATCGGAGTCCGGGATCCGTATGGCGTCCGCCCTCTCTCTCTCGGAAAATTGAGAGAAGGTTATGTCATTGCGTCTGAGAGTTCCGCTTTTGACCTTATTGAGGCGGAGTATATCCGGGAAATTGCACCCGGAGAGATCGTCTTGATTAATGAAAAAGGAGTGAACTCTTACTCCCCATTCCAACAATCGCCGCATGCTTTTTGTATTTTTGAACACATCTATTTTGCGAAGCCGGACAGTTTTATCTTCGGGGAAAATGTGTATGCAGTCAGAAAAAGACTCGGATTGGAACTTGCCCGGGAGTTTCCGGTTTCGGCGGATGTGGTGATCCCGGTACCGGATTCCGGCACCTCGGCGGCGCTCGGTTATTCTTTGGGTTCGGGAATTCCCTATGAATATGGCTTAATCCGGAATCATTACGTAGGAAGGACCTTTATTGAGCCGGAACAGAGCATCCGGCACTTTGGGGTCAAGATAAAACTAAACGCGGTGAAGGAAGTACTAAAAGGGAAAAGAGTCATTGTGATCGACGATTCGCTGGTGAGAGGAACAACCAGCATGAAGATTGTCAAAATGATCAGGGATGCGGGAGCAAGAGAAGTGCATCTCCGAATCAGCTCTCCCTCGATTGTCTCCCCCTGTTTCTACGGGATCAATACACCGACAAAAAAAGAATTGATTGCTTCTACCCATTCTATTGAAGAGATCCGGGAGTTCATTACTGCCGATTCCCTGGCCTATCTGAGTATGGAAGGACTTCTCCGATCTATCAAGGCATTCAGCCCCGCAGAATACTGCACGGCCTGTTTTACCGGGGACTATCCGATTCCGATCCAGGACGGACGGCGAAATCAGCTCTCTCTCTTCGAAACAAAATAAAGTTATTCTTTCAGGCAAGCCCCGAGAAGTAGACTCTGTTTCCTCCTTCGGACTGGGCCATCCCGAGCAGGTGAATGGCCTGAGAATTGAGTTCGTTTGAGTTTACGCCATGGGTAGGAAAACAGACGCCGCCTCCGCTGATGGTGATTTCCTGTTTTTGATTCAAATTTTCGGAAAGAAAAGAGTAGTTGACAATTCTGTTTCTAATCCGGTCAGATATAAGATGAGCCTGTTTCGTTTCTGCCTGTAATAGGGCGGAAAATCGATTGAATTCTATTCTGCCGACGATATCCACTTCCCGAATTTCGTCCAGAATCAGCTTGGCAATCGTATCCAGATACTCCGTTCTTTCGAGTTCCTGATCTACTTCAATGAGAAGCAATGAAAAAAAATAAGAATACCGGGTGGCCCGCTTGACTTCAAGATCGAGCAAATACTTGAAGAGGTCACTACTCACAACGGCGGTGAATGATCCTGGCATATGGGCACCCCCTTTCCTTTCCTTAAATGGAAAATGATGAGCTCAAACATTTAAATGACGTCATTGAGTTCATATTTTTTAATTTTATATAAGAGCGCTTTATAACTGATCTGCAACAATTGGGCTGCTTTCTTTCGATTCCAGTGTGTTTGATTCAAGATGGTCTGAATCAGTTCTTTCTCCGCCTTTCCTGCCGCATCTTTTCCAACCTCTTTCAAAGAAAAGCCAGGTTTCGTTTCGGAATCGGCAGATTGAATGGCCGGTATGAGAGGGTGTGGCAAGGCCGGAACCGGGATAATCGATTCAACCTGTTTTTCATTAATTTTTTGAAGAATAATATTTTCGTTTTCCAGAACCACCATTCTTTTGACCGTATTTTCCATTTCCCGGATATTCCCCGGCCAGTCATAGTCCTGCAAGAGCTTCAATGTCTGGTCGGATAGAGGGTGTTTTTTCTTGTTGTACTGTTCACAATATTTGTTAAAAAAATACTCCGCCAGCACCGGGACCTCTTCCTTTCTTTCCCGAAGCGGAGGGAGATGAATCGAAACAACGTTCAACCTGTAAAAGAGGTCTTCCCTGAATGATCCGTCTTCAACGGCTTTTTCAAGCTGCTTATTGGTGGCCGCAATGACCCTGGCATCCACCTTGACATCCGTTTCACCGCCGATTCTGGAGAATTCGCCATCCTGCAGGACTTGTAGCAGTTTTGCCTGGAGTATCGGATGAATCTCTCCGATTTCGTCAAGAAAAATGGTTCCGTGGTTTGCAAATTCGAATTTCCCCGGTTTTCTTCGATGTGCTCCGGTAAAGGCTCCTTTTTCATAACCAAACAATTCGCTTTCCAGCAAACCTTCGGGAAGCGCCGCACACAACACCTTCACAAACGGCTTTTCCCTCCTTAAGGATCTCGCATGGACCGTTCTGGATACCAGTTCTTTCCCTGTCCCGCTTTCCCCTCTGACGAGCACCGTAATATTGGTTTCAGCAACCTGATTGATGATGTTTAATACATCCTTCATTTTCTTGCTGTGGGACAAAAGATGTCCGTAATCATTGGAGCTTTGAGCATCTTCCTTAATCATTTCTGACTGGACTAGAAGTTCTGGTTCCAGAATGACCGTCTTGGGCTGGGACGAACGGCGAATCTTCTCTTCCAGCAGTAATGTCTCTTCCGGCAGTTTCAGGAAATCAATGCTTTCGGAATTTCTAAACTCCTCCTCAAGGGGACCAATCAGGTCGGATGTTGCCGTGAGCAAATAATTCAAATTCGGAAAAAGAGATCTTGTCTTCTTGAAAACCTCACTCCATTCACCAGACCGGATAATCGAATCCCCGATGATAATCAGGGCCGCATGATTAAGATCGAGTTCCCTGAAAAGCTCGATTTCATTTCTCACCTTTCTGAAAGCGGGATAGGCTGTTTTCAAAATCGACTCCACAGCAGATTGAGTCGAAGACGACCATAATAAGATTTTTCTTTGCATTACCTTATTAAACCTCAAAAAAGCAAATTTTATACCCCAAGAGTATGTTTTTTCTGAAAACTTTTTCCAACATATTTTTTGGGGTTCGCTTTTTTCTTCAAGAATTATGGACTAGAGTTGTAAAAAAAGCGAAAAGAGTTCTTCTAAATCTAATTATATCCTATTTTTGAAATATATTGGGAAACTATTTTCTACTTTCTCGTGTTTAGGGGTATGAAAAAGTTTACATATCTTTTCACAAATTAAACTTTCTGGATAACTCATGTCAAGTGTAATTGACAAAAATCGAGATAAAAGTGGTTAAAAATAGATTTAAAGGTGATATAAGGTAGAAAAATGGTATAGAAAGGTTCTGTTTTAGGAGTAATAGAAGAAGCAGACCGGAAAAGGGTTTCCGGTCTGCTTTAGTTGAATCAAATAAGGGCGCTTAAGGATGTTGCTCGACCCAGACATCCCCTTGAGGCGTGGTTTCTTTCTTCCAGATCGGCGTAATTCTCTTTAGTTCATCGATGCACCAGGAACAGGCTCGAAAAGCGTCCTTGCGGTGTTCTGCGCCGACGACAATCAAAACTATTTGTTCACCGATGCTAATTTTTCCTACACGGTGGACAATATTGACTTCAATGATATCGTAATCTTTTAGGGCTTTTTCACGGATTTCAGCTAATTTCTTTTCTGCCATTCCGGGATAGTACTCAAAATCAATCTGATTAATATCTCTTCCTTGGGAGAAATCCCGGGCAGTGCCTAGAAAGCTGACGATTCCCCCAATCCGCTTGGAACTTTCTCTGACCTTTTTATATTCTTCTTCAAGCGAAAAATCATCTTCCTGAATTCTAACCCATTCTGTCGTGATATTCTGCATCTGGTTCTCCTTCCCCTGTTTTCCGGGCATCAGGAGCTTGTGATGCCCGTTTTTGAATCATTCACATTCACTGGACTGGATTTACCCCCCGGCAAAGGGGGGGAGGATTGCAATTTCGTCTCCGCTGTTGACAATAGTGTTTTCATCCGACATCTCCTGATTAATGGAAATGAGCGATCGACCTTCTTTAATGACCTGCCGGATCTTGGGGATCTCCTTTTCAATCTGGTTCAAGACGTCTCTGAGAGTCGTCGGTGTGTCGATCTGGAGCTCGATTTTTTCTTTTCCCACCAATTTCTTCATGACCGCGAAAAATTTCACAATAACCATAGAACGAAATTCCTTAATTTGAATTTTTAAAGCCTGATCTGTAAGATACCGTATCGAATGTTAACTTGTCAAGCGCCTCCCGGGTAGACAACGGTTACAGGTCTCCATGCACCCTTTCTTCGCCACCATACAAAACGAAAGAACGGCGAAGCGAGGTTAAGAGTGCTAAGAATAGAATGCATGCAAAATTAATACCGGAATTTGAACAATTACAATGATGTTGATTTAATTCATGATCAAGAAAACTCCCAAGGCAGAGTTGTCCCTCCCAGGATGAGTGAACCTCTCAATATAGGACAATATTTTCTCTTTTATCCTCTTTTTTCAAAGGGTTTGAGGAAATACAGGTTAGCGGGATAAACCGATTCAAAATAATAAAGGAGAAACCAATCTGATGAATCGATCCGGAAGGGGTGACAAAGATTCTTAGGTGCGGCATGACAAGAAAGTGAAAGAATAGGTTGAATAATGAATAAAATGAATACGTTGAGAGAATTCAGTTCCTGTCGATTTTAGAGGCTTCACCACAATTGCGGTTCCACTTTGCTTCACTTTTGTTGATTTAGAATTAGGCTTTTCAAAGTTGATCTGATATACTAAGCCAACTTAAATGAGTGGTATACCGATTGCATTGTTTAATCCATTAACATATCACAAACGGTCTCCCTTTTAGAGGAATCTTGAAATTCAAACCAGATCTGGAAAGGAAAAATAGTTATGTCAAATTCTGAACTCACTCATTTTAACGCGGAAGGGCGCGCAAGGATGGTAGACGTTTCCGAGAAGAAAGATACCGAACGGACTGCGCTTGCCAGAGGGATCGTTTATATGCAACCCGAGACCTTTAAGAGGATAAAAGAGGGAAAGATAGCAAAAGGAGATGTGTTAGCGGTCGCCCAGGTGGCGGGTGTCCTGGGAGCAAAGAAAACGCCAGATCTGATTCCGATGTGTCACCCCCTCCTCCTGACCAGTGTCGATATCGATTTTAAAGAGAATGATGTGCCAAATGAGAAAGGGAAATGTTCTATTGAGGTCTCGGCGACAGTGAAATTAAGAGGACAGACCGGAGTTGAAATGGAAGCTTTAACGGCGGTTTCCATTGCAGCGCTTACAATCTATGACATGTGTAAGGCCATTGATAAAGAGATGAGTTTTGGAAGTGTCGGTTTAGTCCGGAAAACAGGGGGAAAATCGGGCACCTTCGTCAGAAAAGAGGACTGATTTTACTTCAGGCAAAAGATTCTGATATTCGAAAATTCTACCGGGATATTTGGGCAATATGATTTCATTAAAAGGCCTCTCTAAAACCTACGCATCAGGGGTTGAAGCGCTCAAGAATTTGAATCTGGAGATCGGGGAGGGAGAGATTTTTGGTTTTCTCGGATCCAACGGGGCCGGAAAAAGCACGACAATAAAGATTTTGACAACGCTTTCTCGTCCGACCGCTGGCACTTTTGCCATCGCTGGAATCGATCCCCTTGTGAATCCGACCCGGGTCAGGGAAAACATCGGCTATGTTGCGCAGGAAGCCGGGGTGGATTACTTTCTGTCCGGTCGAGAGAATCTGACACTGCAGGGAAGGCTTTACCATTTGCCTAGTTCCCTGATTCGGGAGAGAGTCGATGAACTCCTGGAATTGTTTGATCTGAAAGAGGTCGCGGATGCGATGGTTTCCAGCTACTCAGGCGGGATGCAGAGAAAGCTTGATGTGGCTACGGCTCTGGTACATCGACCCAAAATATTATTTCTCGATGAGCCGACTCTGGGCCTCGATCCGAGGAGCCGACTGACCCTCTGGGATTATATCAGGAACCTCAATAAAAATTTTGGAATGACCATTTTTTTGACCACTCATTATCTGGAAGAGGCTGAAAAATTGGCCGGAAGAATAGGGATACTTGAAGGGGGCGAACTCAAGGTCATTGGCACGCCTGAAAAACTGAAATCAGAAATGGGAGGTGATTCCATAAACTTTGTCTGTGAGTCGGCAGAAAAAAGGGAGTTGCAAACCGAGAAATGGAATCACTTTAAATTCAAACCCTATATTGACCACCTGGTTTTTGACCGTAACGAAGTGAGAATGTATGTGCGAAACGGGAAGGATGCCCTGCTCAAAGTCATGGCCGAAGCAGAGGCGATCAAATTGGAAGTGGAGACGATCTCCTTTTCCCGTGCCAGTCTGGACGATGTGTTTTTGAAGTATACCGGAAAAAGCCTCGAAAACAAAAAGGAAGAAACCGAAGCCGAGCCGTGGTGGAAGAAATGGCAAAAATCGGGTCAGGGAAATGATGAATGGAAAAAGTGGCAGAAAACAAATGAAGAGGGAAGTTCCGACGAGCAGGACGGGGAGAAATCATCCATCTCCGCAGGAAAGCAGGGATCTGACTCTGCCAGTCCGGATGTGGGGTCTGGGGGCATCGAAGGAGCGATAGCTCCGAGCGGGCCCGCAGATGAGGTCGCTCGCGACGCAAGCCCCTCGAAAAATGGATTTACCAGCGAGCAACGCGAGAGAGAGGGGGAGGCTCCAGCCGGCTCCGCCGGTGGAGGGGGCGACGCAAGCCCCTCGAAATCGTCCTGGCAATCCGGAAAATGGACCGAAGCAGAAATGAAGGAGTGGTGGGCGAACAAATCCAAAACCAAATGAGTACGCTATTTTACGATACCTGGTACCAGTTTGAGAAATATATGAGGATCACCCTCAGAATGCCTCTTTGGACCCTCTTTGGATTGATCCAGCCGATTATCTGGTTAATTATTTTTGGAGAGCTTTTCAAAAATATGGTTCAGCTCGGTGGATTCCCTTCTTCATCCTATCTTGAGTTTTTAACGCCTGGGATTTTAGTCATGACGGTTCTTTTCGGCTCCTCCTGGTCAGGGGTTTCTCTCCTGCGTGAAATCAATTTTGGAACCGTCAACAAGGTCCTCGTGACGCCTGTGAAGCGGATTTCAATCGTCTTGAGCCGCGTGATCCATTCTGCGGTCACGGTTCTCATTCAAATTTTCATCATCTTTGCTCTAGCGGCAGTTTTAGGAGTGAGAATTCACGGGGGATTCTTTGGTTTTTTGTCTGTTTTGGTTCAAATCCTTCTGTTGGCAATTGGTTTTGCCGCCCTCTCGAATGGGTTCGCCATGAAGCTAAAACGGGAAGAACCTTTGGTGGTCGTTGGAAACATGTTGACCCTTCCGCTCATGTTTTTTTCCTCGGCATTTATTCCTCAATATTTTATGCCGGATTGGATAAAGAATTTAAGCGTGATTAATCCGGTCAGTTATGCTGTGGATGGTATCCGGCTGGCCCTGCAGGGAGACTTCTCGGTCCCTTTTCTATTTAGTTTTTTAATGATATTATGTTTCGCTCTGGGGACGATGGTTTGGGCGACCTCGATTTTCCTCCAACAGCAAAACGATTAGAGACAGACTGTTGAACTAACTTCATTTGAATTGTTCTCGTCGTTCGGCAATCTTCACGTACGTGTCATATACGTTCCGGTTGTCTCGTTTCTGCGGCTTGCGACCCTCAAAATGAAGCTTTATAATTGAGGAAGTCCTTGGCAGGGGACAACTGAAGCTATTTGAACAGTCTGAAGTTTAGCAAAGGATGATTCATTTACGATGTCGGAGAGGATCAGGGAAAAAGAGGCGGCCACCTCGGTGATCTATTTACGGCATGGAAAGACTGATTTTCCAGACGAACGTTTTTACAGCAGAAAAGACGATCCGCATTTAAGTCTCGAAGGAAAGGGACAGGCCGAAAGGCTCGGTCGATGGATTAAAGGATCGGGTATTCCATTTTTGTATTCTTCGCCGTTAAATAGAACGATGGAAACGGCGGCTTTTATTTCGGAGGGTTTGAATATCAAAATAACGCCCAAAGCTGGGCTTGAAGAACGGGCAATGGGCCAGTGGGAAGGGTTAACTCCGGCCGAAGTCAAAGAACAGTTTCCGGACCAGTTTAGAAACTGGAAAGAGAATCTTCTCGGTTATTCTCCGCCCGGCGGAGAATCATGGAAGGAATTTGCAGCCCGAATTGTCAGGACAGTCGAGCAGATTAAAGGAGAACATCTTTTTCAGCGGATTGCGGTGGTCACTCATGTCGGGCCGATTAGAGTCCTCGTCAGTAAGGCGATGGAAATGGCAGAAGACAATCACAAGCGAATTATTTTGGGTTATGCGTCTGCCACGCGAATTGACTATACCAGTAAATGGGGGAATCTCTGTTATCTGGGCGTGATTCCCTTTGAACAACAACCATAAATAATAACCTAAACCAGCAATAACTAAACGAAGGAGGAGTAAAATGTGCAATAACCATTCTCACGGTCAGGCTCATGGCGTTCGGTCGGATGAAGAAAAAGTGTGTGCGGATTTAAGGGATGATCTGGTTGAAAAGCTCAGGAGCATTACAAAAATTGAAGCTCAAATTCCAGTGATCGCCGATGAAGAATTTCCGATGGTCAATGAAGTGACCGCGGTTCTTTCTCAGATCGTTCGCGAAGAGAAAAGACATGCGGCCGCTCTGATGAAATTGATCAACAAGCTCGACGATGTTCAGTCGGAAATGTTTTTGACCGGTCTTAACATTGATGAACACGAACATGATGATGACCATGATCATGAGCATGGCGAACATAGCCACGATCATTCGGAACATGGTCACGCCCATTAATCAGTGAGTCAGGTGTGAGGAGCAGGAAAAAGGAGGGAATGCGAGTTCAAATTCCCTGCCCCTGATCCCTCATGCCTCACCCCTTATTTCTGCATCTGGAGACTTTTTGATGAAAACAAAAAAAGGGAAAAGTTCTGCCAAATCGTCGCTTGATCCGATGGCCGTAGCGCGACTGAGCTCTGCATACTGGAGTTCGAAAGTCATTCATACCGCGGTCCGCCTCGACGTATTTAATCATCTCGGTTCGCAGTCTAAAACAGCCGCGGTATTGGCCGAAGAGTGTGACGCCGATGTCCGGGGGCTTGAAATATTATTAATTGCCGCCGTTTCGCTCGGACTTCTTGACCGAAGTTCATCTGGAAAATATAAGAACACCCTCCTGTCAAAGACTTTTCTGGTCAAGAACAGTCCAAAATATCAGGGGGGAATCCCCTTGATGTTTGAAGAGTGGTACCCGACCTGGGGAAGACTTTATGACGCCGTTCTGACCGGCAAACCCGTCGTCGAAAAACCTCACGAGCAGGGGGACGAATCGACACGTGCCTATATCATGGGAATGCATTACAGGGGTCTGGCTCAGGCTCATTTGTTAGCCAAACGGGTTCCCCTGAAAGGGAGAAAGCAATTTTTCGATGTGGCCGGCGGACCAGGGATTTTTACCATTATGATGTGCAAAGTGAACAAGAATTTAAAAGGGATTGTTTTTGACACGCCGCAAACTTTAAAGATTACCCGGGAGATTATTGAAAACTACAAGATTGCCGATCGCGTTAAAACCCGCGAGGGAGATTATTTCAGAGACGATTTTGGCGAGGGGAACGACGTTGTTCTCCTCTCTTCGATGTTGAACCAGGAATCTCCGGAAATGGTGAAGACAATCATGAGAAAAGGGTATCAATCGCTCGAAAAGGGAGGGCTCTTGATTGCCCAGGATCAGATGCTAAACCCGAATAAAACGGGTCCGCTTCTTTCCGCGCTGATTGGAGTTAATCAACTTTTGCATACCCCCGGAGGAGCTGCTCATTCAGAAAAAGAAATCGCCCAATGGATGAAAGAGGTTGGTTTTACCCGAGTCAGTCGAGTTGATCTGAAAGAACCAAGCCCGTTCACCGTATTGACAGGAATAAAATGATGAGATGTGAAGGAGAGAAAAGCCTGATGAAAAATGTTTTTGCCTTGATGAGTTTTTTAACCCTCTTTTTTAATTTGTTTCTTGTGCTTCCTGTAATTGCCGAGGATGACAAAGACGCAGAGATGAAGAAAAAAGGGGTGGAGATCATGAAAAAGAAGTCTGAAGCCTACATGGCGAACGACCAGATGTCCACCGTGACGCTCCATCTTTTTACCAAAGAAGGGGACGAGAAGCAGATTAAGACAAAACGGTATTGGAAGAATTTCGCCGGAAAAGACGGGATGCTCTGAAGCGGGGAAGACCGATGACCTCTGGCTTTATCTCCCGTCGCTGCGGCAGACCCGGCATGTCTCTTCGCGCGGTCAGGATGATGCGTTTATGGGATCAGACCTGACTTTTGGAGATATGGGGCAGAGACGACTGGAAGAAGACGACCACAAGCTATTGAAGGAGGAGCCGTGCGGAGATGAGACCTGCTATGTGGTCGAATCGGTTTCTAAAGATAAAGAAGGGGTCTACAGCAAGAAGATACTCTGGATTACCAAAAAAGACAGTATTGCGATGAAAATCGAATATTATGACCGGAAAGGCGAGCTTCTCAAGAGCCAGAAAATGAACTGGCAGGAAGTATCGGGCTATAAAGCCTGGAAAAGCTCGGAAGTCGTCAATGTCCAGACTCAGCATAAAACTATTTTTGAAATTTCAATTTCCAACCTTAAGATTAATATCGGACTTAAAGACGCAATTTTCCAGGAAAGGACCTTAAAAACCGGCGTTCAAAATTAAACGATTTAATGGAACCTTTTCAAATTCGGGTTGTCTAATCTTTAAAATGGATTAAATGAACCCAACTTTGGAGGTCCCATGAAGCTTAATGACAACTTTCTCATCAAACCGATTCTCTTCTCCGTTCTCTTAGTCGTACTCGGATACGGAACCGGAAAAGCCGCTCCGACAACCGATTTCAAAAACAGCCTAAATAGTACTTTGGAAGATCAAAAGGAAGTTTCTGTCACGATCTATAATTCCAACCTTGCATTAATCAAGGACATCAGAAACCTGACTTTAAAAAGGGGGATTTCCGAGTTGAATTTCTCCGATGTGGCCTCCCAGATCATGACTCAGACCGTAAGCATCAAATCGCTGACCAGTCCCAATCTCCTCCAGGTGCTTGAACAGAATTATGAATACGATCTCCTGACCCCGCAAAAACTCCTTGATAAATATGTGGGAAAACAGATTAAAGTATTGCGCGACGGGGCCGAGGTTCCGGTCACCATTTTGAGTACCAACAACGGAATTGTTTACCAGCTCGGAGATCGAATTCAGACTGATTATCCGGGACATCTCATCTTTCCCGGACTTCCGGAGAACCTCCTTTCCCGTCCAACACTGGTCTTAACACTTGATAATAAGAATGAAAAATCCCAAACGGTTGAAACAAGCTATCTCACGGCAGGTTTGTCGTGGAAAGCGGATTACGTTGCTGTTCTCAATCAGACCGATGACAAATTGGATTTGAACGGATGGGTCACGCTGGATAACCGGTCCGGCTCGACGTTTCGGAACGCAAAATTGAAGTTGGTTGCGGGAGATATTCATCGGGCAGAGGGGGAAAGAATGCTGATGGATTATGTCAGGGCGAAGGAAGCGAATGCCGCTTCTCCGGCATCGGCATTTTCAGAACATTCGTTCTTTGAGTACCATTTATATTCGCTTCAACGCGCAACCACTATCAAAGAAAATGAGTCCAAACAGGTCAGCCTTCTTGATGCAAACGACATTTCGGTCAAGAAAAAATATCTTTTCTATGGGAGTCAAAATGAATATCAGGCCTATTATCCAAAACCGGTCTTGAACCAGAAGGTCTCTGTCATGGTCGAAATTGCCAATAAAAAGGAGAACCGACTGGGAGTGGCACTCCCTAAAGGGGTAATCCGCGTATATAAGACTGACCTGGATGGATCGGAACAATTCATCGGTGAGGACAACATTGACCACACTCCCAAAGACGAAACCATTAAAATCAAGATGGGAGAGGCCTTTGATATCGTGGCCGACAGAAGGCAGACGGAATGGAAAAAAATCGCACACAATGTCTACGATGTTTCCTTTGAAGTCGTATTTCGAAATCACAAGGATTCGGCAGTCACAATTAACGATATTGAACCCTTCTTTGGAGATTGGGAAATACTATCCCGCTCCCACGAATTCAAGAAACTTGATTCAAACTCCGTTCAGTTTGATGTTCTTGTTCCTTCCAACGGATCTTCAACCTTGCAATATCGGGCACGGGTCACATATTAAGCTTTACACCCCCTTGACTTCCTGAAAAGCGTAATTAGTTTAATATTAAACGATTTGATCTGTGCTTAAATAGCATTTCCGAATCATGAAATAATATGACAATTGCTTTTCTTATCGGAAGTCTTCAGGGGGAGGTAAAAATGGATTGCCCAAAATGCAGCGGTCTGATGGTATTTGAAGAGTTTTACGATTACTTGCAAACAGGATATTTTAATTTTACAGGGTGGAGGTGTCTAAGTTGCGGAAAAATTATGGATCCCTTAATTGATTCCCACCAAAAGAACAGGATTCCCGCATATGTATCCAAAACTCGACGAAGAGTCTTAAAAGTTTAATCTTTGCGAATTGTTCGAATTGTTATAGCAAAAGAGGTCCGCATATGAAAGAAACTCCGGAATGGGTCGAGGTCTTCAATCAAGACCCAAATCAGACTGATCAAAACCCATCCTCTAAACTCCCTCGGTCAGAAGACGACAGGAGCTTGCTAGATGCCTATTCTGATGCTGTAATCAGGGCGGCTGAGAAGATTAGCCCTTCGGTTGTTAATATCGAGGTCAGAAATGGCAATGTGAGACGGCACGATCCGGACGAAGAAGCGAACCCTGAGACAGGTGGAAGCGGATCCGGGTTTGTATTTACCCCTGACGGGTTTATCTTGACAAATAGCCATGTGGTTCATCAGGCTAACCGGATCGAGGTAACTCTTTCCGATGGAAGAGGAGCCAGGGCTTACCCAATAGGCGACGATCCTGATTCTGACCTGGCCGTCATTCGAATCCATAAACCTGATCTGACAGCCGCAGTCCTGGGTGATTCGGAAAAGATCAAAGTTGGCCAATTAGTGATCGCTATCGGGAATCCTTATGGTCTGCAATGTACCGTCACCTCCGGTGTCGTCAGCGCACTTGGCCGCTCTCTCCGAGCCGGATCCGGCCGTCTCATCGACAATATTATTCAAACCGATGCGGCCCTTAACCCCGGAAATTCTGGAGGGCCGCTTGTGACATCGCGCGGCGACGTTGTGGGTATCAATACGGCGATCATACGCCCTGCCCAGGGAATCTGCTTTGCCGTAGGTATTAATTCTGTCAAATATATCGCGGGGCGTCTGATTAAAGAGGGTAAGATAACAAGGAGTTATATCGGAGTCGGGGGACAAAATATTGTTCTGCCGCGCAGACTGGTTCGCTATCATCAACTCCCTTTCGAAAAGGGAATTCAAATTGTGACAATTGAAAAGAATAGTCCTGCAGAAAAAGCCGGATTGCTTAATCGTGACATCCTCGTAAGCTTCGACGGCCATCCTCTTTCCGAAATTGACGATCTGCATCGACTTCTCACAGAAAACCGTGTTGGAATGAAATCATTTCTTACGGTCATCCGATATACTGAAAAGATCATGCTTGAAATTACACCCGGAGAACATCGTTTGATCCGGTGATTTCAAATTTAAACGATCTCTCCATTACAGAAGTCCTATTTTGATACAGGGGAAGAATGAAGTCAGTCTTGATTGTCAAAAATTGTACACGAGAAGGTCCGGGAATTATTGAAGACCTGCTCAGGCAATCCTCCATTCCATTTGAAACCATTGATCTTGAACAGGGAGAAATTTTTCCTCATCCGAAAAATCTTAGTGCGCTCATCGTCCTGGGGGGACCGGATAGCGCCAACGACAATAATGATAAGATGAGAAACACCCTGAAGCGGATTCAGGAAGCTCTCTCTTCTCAAATCCCCTATTTTGGTATTTGTCTCGGTTTACAGCTCCTCGTGAAAGCAGGGGGTGGAGCGGTTGTGAAGAATCCGGTAAAAGAGATTGGATTCCGGGATCCGAATAAGAACTTTTTTAAGGTCAACCTGACTCTTCATGGAAAGAGCGACCCGCTCTGCGGAGGTTTGGAGGGTAGTCTTAAAATATTTCATCTTCACGGAGAAACTGTCGAGCTCACTGAAAAGATGACACTTCTTGGAACAGGAGAATTCTGCCGCAACCAGATTGTCCGGATCAATCCTCTGGCATACGGAATTCAAGGCCATCTGGAACTGACTGAAGAACTCTTCAGGGTTTGGGTAAAGGAAGATCCGGAGTTGGCGGTTCTTTCACAGTCGGACCTGGCAGCCGATTATCGCCTGCTCCAGAAGGAACTATTTAAAACCGGTTCTACCCTATTTAACAATTTCCTGGTTTTAGCAGAATTAACAAAAAAGAAAAAAACAAACTGAGCTCATCTACTAAAAACAGTCAGCGGAAATTCCGAATTCTTATCAGTTACTCGAATCAATATCGTCCATTTTTTGGAAGGAAGTCATTTCGTAATACATTGGACTTTTTCAATATATAAGAATTAAAATGCGCTCAAAACCTACCCGTGGAAAAGAAAGGAAATGCTTATGCCTGATATCCTCCATAGAGTCGGAATTAAGGCCAAGCCGAAAGATGTTTACAAAGCCGTTTCTACGATTAATGGCCTCTCCCATTGGTGGGTTGTCGGCACAAAGGGTAGCAATAAGAAAGGTGGGATTATAGATTTCGGATTTACTGAATTAAAGGTTGTCGAATCTAAGCCTGGAAAACTGGTGAAATGGAAATGTGTGCGCGGCCCAAAGGAGTGGATAGATACTGAAATATCCTTTGAGTTAAAAAAAGGAAACGGACAAACTTTTGTTATTTTCAAACATGCCTGTTGGAAGCGGCCGGTAGAGTTTATGCATCACTGCAGTACAAAATGGGCTGTCTTTCTCTTCAGCCTCAAAGACTGGTTAGAAAAAGAGGAGGGAAGACCTTATCCCTATGACATGAAAATTCACGTCGGTGATTAATATTGTATGTGCTTCGTCCCAAACTATAAGTAATGGGTCAATAGTGTCCGACAGATTGCTTCCGGGAAATCACAGTTGAACTCTTTAAAAGTTCGTTTCAAGTTGTAATCTCATATCGTGAATTATTGAACAAAGCACCTAACGAAAATACCTCCCCGTTCTATTAAAAAACAGCCATAAGTCTACGCCCCTTTATTCTTCAAGGCCAGAATTCTTTCAAATCCATTTGGGACCGTCGATTTCTTTTCAGGTAGCAAGCGGCGAACACTTTCAGGAATCACGCTTTGATTTAAAATGAAAAGTATAGCAGATTACCATCGTTAATGGATATAATTTAAGGGGCACCATTTAAGAGAAGTCCAGATGTTTTCGGGTTTTGAGAAAAATACGAAGGGACGGTGTTAAGTTTCCTAGGAGGAACTCTCTTTAATTGATGACTACTGGTGTAATTTCGACTGCTACAAGGAAGTGATCGTGTTGGCTACCAGCCCAATAACCAGCCTTGTGGTAAATTCCTGAAACAACTACCCGTGCGCCCGCTTTTACCGGTGGAGTATAGTAGCTGAAGACATTCAAGACATGAGATCGATCTTCAAATTCGGTTTTCGAACCTTCTAGAACAAGAACAATGAACTCACTATCCATCTTTCCACGGGCTGGACTTAAGGAGCGAACATTTCCAGAAACTTTAAGATCTTTCCCATCGTAAGCCTCAGGTGAAACGCGGATAGCGTCCACGCTAACAGGATTGACAGATTCTTTTGCCTCGAGTCTGTTCAGGTTAAAAACGGCATCCCCGAATACGCACAGAATTATTAACATTAACAAAACTCTCATATAATAATTATACTACTCGTATAAAATTCTGCTTATGGAAGACAAATGGGGTTACAACATTTTGAAAAAGCCGAATCAATTCCTATTCTGGTTTATGATATTTTCCAGGGAGGATCAAACCGAAATTTTAAATTATTTCACACCAAGTTTCAGGAATCTTAAATTTTTGCCCTTTCTCAATTTTCCAATTTTGCTAATGGCATTCAACAAATCGTTGAGATTCGGATCAACAGTTTTTCTATATACCTGGACTTTACGACCGTCGTTTCCTACCCAACCAATTAGTTGAAACTGGAATATGAAGAGTATCATTTACAGACTTATTTTTGGATTAGTATAAAATTGCTCAAATGAACATGTGGTAATTGTAACATTAGTGCTATGAACACACATTCGTGACGTCTTTCCTGAAGCGAGTTTTAACCGGAGGTATCTGTGACAATCAGGGAGATTTGGCGTTATCCAGTTAAAACAATGGCCGGAGAAAGGCTGAAACGGGTAAGGATTGGGCCTCTCGGTATGGAAGGTGACCGCGTTGTCCATGTCGAGGACAGAAGGAACCAGGTGATTACCTCTCGCTCACATCCGCGTTTCTTGGGCCACAGAGGTTCTCTTGGAAGGAGTGGTGAGGTCTTGGTGGACGGTCGCCTATGGGACAGCCCAGAAGTTGCCGCAGAGGTTACGGATATTGGGGGGCCAGGTGCCAGGTTGGTTCGTTATGACGGTGCCGAGCGCTTTGATGTATTGCCATTGCTAGTTGCCACCGACGGTTCGATCGAGGCCTTCGGCTATGACCATCGGCGCTTACGACCCAACATCGTTATCGGTGGTGTGGAAGGATTGGCTGAACGTAGGTGGCCAGGCGCCTGTTTGCGAACCGGAAATGTCCTGATTGGCGTCCAGGATCTCCGTTTGCGCTGTATCATGACTTCGTACGATCCCGACACTCAAATTCAGGATAAGGAAATCACCCGAGGAATCTACCGCCGATTCGAAGGCAAATTAGCTCTCAACTGTTTCGTGATTGAAGGCGGGGCAATCTCTGTCGGCGACGAAGTCCAGTTGCTAAGAGGACGGGCCTCCGCAGAATCCGAGGTTTTCGCCGATATGGATTGAGTCCTTCCAGCAGTCTACAACCCTTGGACCTCTGTTTTGATACACGAATACGAGTGGCAATCTTCGTCCACGAAGAAGGTTTTTAAGCTACGACTTCCTCTTTTTTTTATTTGATTATGCGGACTGGTCTGGCTCTATGTCGGCCTCGGGCTCCCGAGAAATGAATTGAATCCGGAATAATAGGTTTCTATGGCATATGATGAAAAATTAGTCAGTCGATTGAGATCTGAACTCGGCCAGCGAAAGGGAATTTCCGAAAAAAAGATGTTCGGCGGTCTAACTTTCATGGTCGACGGCAAGATGTGCCTTGGCGTTTTGAATGATGATCTAATGGCACGTATTGATCCTGAAGTTTACGAAGCGTCTTTGCGAAAAAATGGTTGCCGCGGAATGACATTTACGGGAAGACCAATGAAAGGTTTTGTTTTTATCAGCCCTGAGGGCACCGGAAATAAAAAAGACTTAAACTATTGGATTGATCTTGCGTTTGATTTCAATAAAAGAGCAAAGAAGTCTAAAAAGAAATAATAGCCCTTCTTCCGCTCATCTAAAAATGCAAAATCAGATCAGTTTTTAGAAAATGCAACTGTACGTGCCTCTTATATGTGTCTCTCGGATGATGGAAATGAAATAAATAGGTAGCGTATAATTTATTGTTTTATATTTATTGTAAGTTTATAACTAAGACAAAGGTACTTTATGAAAAAGCTTATATTGATTATCTTAATTCTCATTTTGACGTCTTGTCTCATTTTGTGGACGAAAGGAAGGACTATGCGAGAAATTCGGACAGAAATTGAAATAACTTCTCCACCAACAAAGGTGTGGAGGATTCTCACTCAATTTGATAATTGGAAAAATTGGAATCCAATCATCAATGAGGCAAGCGGAGTCGCTTCTCTTGGGTCTGACCTTAGTATTGCTATGCGTGGCAATAATGGTAAAGACGGACCGAAATATATGCCTAAAATTACAATCTTCGAAGAACCAAAGTCCTTTCGTTGGCGTGCTAAAATGATGGCCGAATTTTTATTTACTAATGACAAGGTCTTCGAACTTGAAGAAACTGGTTCTGGCACTCGGTTGATTCACAAAGAATTGTTCAGTGGGATGCTCGTGCCTCTGTTTTGGAGTAAGCTAAATCAAGGCGTTCCGCCAATGCTAAAATCAATGAACGATTCCTTGAAAAGAATTGTTGAGAAGAGCTCATATTAATAATATTAGATAAGTTCTTCCTGAAACAGAGCATTGGGTCAAAATGGTGGCTAAAACAAGAATAAAGCGCTATTTATACTGGAGAAACCGCTCGATATATTTACCAACCAGGTCATTTTCGATATTGACCCGGTCCCCTGCTTTTTTCTCGCCTAAATTTGTTAGTTCCATGGTATGAGGTATCACCATAAGTAAAATCCCTTTTTCTTTTACCTGATTGATTGTCAGGCTGATCCCTTCGACGGCAATTGAACCTTTTTCGATACAATATTTTAGAAGTGATTTAGGAAGGTCAATCTGGTAAAGAAAAGCATTCTCAATCTGCTCAATCTTCCTGATTCTCCCGATGCCGTCGATGTGGCCGGAAACAAGGTGACCTCCAATCCTGTCGGAAAATCGCGCCGACTGTTCCAGATTGACCGGGTCGCCGGCGCGAAGATCTCCGAGCGTCGTCCTCGCGAGTGTTTCATTTGAAATATCGGCTGTGAATCTCGATTTGGAAAGCGCTGCGACAGTCAAACAGGCCCCATTGACCGAAACGCTCTCTCCGGAAGAAAGTTTTTTCAATACACCCCGGCCTTCAATGGTCAATCGGGCTGATCGGCCGGATTTTGCCATCCCCTTGACGATACCCGTTCCAGCAATCAATCCTGAAAACATGGACTAAAAATGGTATTTAAAAAAGGGAATAAAAAGAAAAGCTTTTTTTCGATCCAAAGTATCGACTTGAGGAACATATTTTATTTCGGGACGAGGTATCTCTATTTTCAGTCGACCTCTCTCCATATCCGTTATGCCTCTGGAAGGGTAGGCCATGCCATAGAAGGTTCCAGCGATGACCCCGCCCGCCAAACCATAGGCAATATAGTTGAAATGATCTGCAGGACGATCAGAAAATATCATAATGGCTGTTCCGAGCAATCCGCCGATTGCCGCACCGTAGTAAGCATTCCTGAATATATTTTCAAGCGATTTATCGTCCGCAGCATGGGCATTTCGTACGGTTATGGAAAAAATCGAAATAATTAAACATAAAATGACAAATGATTTCATCCTTTTCTCCTCGTAAAGATCTTACTGCTCAATTTTTTTAAAATTTTATAGAAATGATTGTGATAACTCAACTATTAAATTCTGTGAAATATTCGAACTAAAGATTATGGAAAGTTTCCGATGGTACATTCTGTTCAACTTGAAGAGCGGATGCTTTTGTTTTAAACTGAAAAGGTCATCTTAATTCTATTAGAGAGGAGATCCGATTATGAGCCTTAACGTGAAGAACCTTGATTTGTCAAAAACATTTCCGGCAAGCCCAAGAGAAGTCTTCGGCGGATATGTTCATCTGGCAAGAATGCGCGACAAAGCTCGTGCAAAAGCAGCAGGAACACTGGGGGAATATCACTATCCCTGTCCTCTCGACAAGGCGCTGCTGGAATTCCTTAACCTGACACCAGAGGCTTTCATTGCAGAAGCACAAAAAGAGACCAATGAAGAGCTCCTGCGCTGGGTGAAAGAAAAAGCGGCCCGAAAAAGCCCCGACGAACTTAAGAAGTGGAATGCGCTTTTTCTCAGCAAAAAACCGGACAGTCCGGAAAAACTCGCTTACTTCATCGATTCAAGGAACAAAGCCAATCCAAAGAGAACCGATGTAGAGACCTGGGTTGACCTGCTCGATTTGGAAGAAGGGCGGCTCGGATAATATTACTTGAGATACCCTTCTATCAAGAGATCTCCCCCCAGTCTTTTCATTTTTATTCTTTTAAGCAACGTGAGACCGGAAAGGCTCGAGGGAGACTTTCCTCCGATCGCGGAAACGGAATCGGATCCTCCCATCAATTTTAACGCTGTGAGATAATAAACCTTATCGACCAGTTTTTCCCGAATTACCGACCCGTTTATTCCCGATCCCCCTTCAATCAGAACCGAGCTTAACTCCATTTTTCCGAGTTTCTTCAGCAGTGACGACAGATCGACAAGCCCATCCTTGCTGGCCGTTCTCAGGACCTTAACTCCTTTTTGCTCCAACTGCATCACCCTTTTCTTTCTTCCTGTTTTCGTCGTCGCGACAATCACACGATCGCCGGGACGATATTGAAATACTTTTGATTCAAGAGGGAGAACCAGATCTTCATCGACAATGACTCTAACCGGGTTTTTTTTAAATCCCGAGTACAGGCGGGCAGTTAATTCCGGATTATCGGAGAGTACAGTTCCTTTTCCAACCAGAATCGCGTCATATTGGCTTCGAAGACGATGTCCGAATTGACGCGATTTTTCGCCGGTGATCCACTTTGAAACACCGGTACTGCTCGCAATCTTTCCGTCAAGCGTTGCCGCAACTTTCAAAGCCACAAACGGGAGAGCCGTTTTGATATAGCGGATAAAAATTTCATTCAAAACTTCCGCCTCCTTTTTCAAAACTCCTTCCTGAATCTCAACACCGTGTCTTCTAAGAAGACGAATGCCCTTACCATTTACTTTGGGATTGGGGTCTCTCATGGCGACAACAACCTTTTTAATTCCGCTCTTTAATATGGCTTCCGTGCAGGGGGGAGTTTTTTTATCGGTATGGCAACAGGGCTCAAGATTCAGGTAGAGAATACTTCCACTTGCCCTGTTTCCCGCTTGATCAATTGCATGAATTTCGGCATGGGGTGTTCCGGCCCCATGATGGAAACCGGTTCCCACCACGATGCCGTTCCGAATCAGGATGGCTCCCACCAGCGGATTGGGAGATACTCTTCCCTTTCCCATGTTGGCAAGACGGAGGACTTTTTTCATGACCAGCTCGTCCGATTCCATCATGCTCAGGGAATACCTCGTCGAAGAGAACATAGCATCTGGACACCATTCCGGTCCATCAGACTATTTCTTAGGGTATTTAATCGCAGCTCTGGCCGCTGCGAGCCGGGCTATGGGGACCCGGTAGGGAGAACAGCTTACATAATCGAGTCCGATTTGATGACAGAATTCCACTGATGCCGGTTCCCCGCCATGCTCGCCGCAGATTCCGGTTTTCAGATCTTTTCGGGATGACCTTCCTTTTTCAACGCCCATCCGGACGAGAGATCCCACCCCTTCCTGGTCGATCGATACGAAAGGGTCAATAGAAAGAATCTTTTTCTCGAGATAATCAGGCAGGAATTTTCCTGCGTCGTCTCTTGATAAACCAAAGGTTGTCTGGGTTAAATCGTTGGTTCCGAATGAAAAAAATTCTGCGGTTTTTGCAATTTGATCGGCAACAAGAACCGCCCTTGGCAGCTCAATCATCGTGCCCACCCGATAGCTGACTTTGACCTTATAAGACGCCATTACTTTTTGACTGACCCGATCCACCAGTTCTTTCATCAGCTCAAATTCCCGGACGAGGCCAACAAGCGGAATCATAATTTCCGGGATGACTTTGTATCCATCTCTTTTCAGTTCGCATACTGCTTCAAATATGGCCTGAACCTGCATTTCATAAATTTCAGGGTAGGAAATGCCGAGGCGGCACCCCCGGTGCCCGAGCATCGGATTAAATTCATGAAGATTTCTGTTTATCTGCACTAGCTTTTCAAAAGAAGTCGCCATCTCGATGGAAAGTTCCCTTAGTTCAGCCTCGGTATGAGGCAGAAATTCATGCAATGGGGGATCCAACAGACGAATGGTTACCGCCAATCCGTTCATTTCCTTGAAGATCCCGATGAAATCCTCTTTCTGGAAGGGAAGAAGCTTGTCCAGAGCCTTTTTTCTTCCTTCGAGCTGGTCGGAAAGAATCATTTCCCGTACCACCTTGATCCGCTCATCATTAAAAAACATATGCTCTGTCCGGCACAAACCGATGCCTTCGGCGCCGAATTCTCTTGCCATCTTCGCGTCATGAGGGGTATCTGCATTAGTTCGGATTTTTAATCGCCGGGTTTTATCGACCCATCCCATCAGCGTCTTGAATTCTTTGCTTAATTGAGGACGAATCAGAGGGGCTTCTCCCAGGATCACGTCGCCTGTCGATCCGTTCAGGGTAATCGAATCTCCCTCTTTCAAGATCAGAGTGCCGACCTGAACCGTTTTGGACGTTTCGCTGACATTAAGCGATGAACAACCGACAATACAGCATTTTCCCATCCCTCTCGCAACAACCGCGGCATGGGAGGTCATACCCCCTCGAGCGGTCAAGATGCCCTGGGCGGCATGCATTCCTCCGATATCCTCGGGAGAAGTTTCGGTCCTTACCAGGATCACTTTCTCACCGACCTCAGCATGCCTTTCAGCATCTTCTGCCGTAAAAGTAATTTTCCCCACCGCCGCTCCGGGCGAGGCGGGTAATCCGCGGGCAATCACCTGAATACTGGCAGAACTATCAATGGTCGGATGAAGAAGCTGATCGAGTTGAGAAGGATCCACCCGCATGATGGCTGCTCTCTGGTCGATTAACTTTTCCCGCGTCATATCTACCGCCATCTTGATGGCTGCAGCGGCGGTCCTTTTTCCGACTCGCGTCTGCAACATATAGAGTTTCCCGTCTTGCACGGTAAATTCGATGTCGCACATATCTTTATAATACTTTTCAAGTTTTTTGTAGATGGCCACCAGGTCTTTGTAGGCCCGTGGAAGTTTTTCTGAAAGTGCGGAAATCGGCAGTGGGGTCCGGATACCCGCAACAACATCCTCTCCCTGCGCGTTAAACAAAAATTCTCCGAAAAACTTTCTTTCCCCGGAACTGGGGTCACGCGTAAAAGCGACTCCGGTTCCGCTGGTCTCTCCCAAATTTCCGAAAACCATTGCAACAATATTCACTGCGGTGCCCCACGTATCAGGAATATTATTCAGCTTTCGATAGGTTACAGCTCTATTTCCGTACCAGGATTCAAAGACGGCATTAATTGCCATCTTGAGCTGATCCATCGGGTTGTCAGGAAAAGGACGGCCCGATTCCGACTTAACCAGACCTTTAAATTCACCAACAAGCTCCTTTAAAGCCCCAACATGCAAATCGGTATCCAATTGGACGCCAACAGCGTGTTTTTTTTCTTCGAGTATCTTTTCAAAAAGATCCCTTTTGACGTTCATGACGACACTTGCAAACATGGTAATAAATCGCCGATAGGTGTCATAGCCGAATCTTTCATTTCCATTCTTCGATATAAGTCCCTGAAGGGTCTCTTGATTCAATCCCAGGTTTAAAACGGTGTCCATCATCCCGGGCATCGACGCTTTTGCCCCGGAACGGACTGAAATCAGCAGGGGATCCTTGGGATCTCCAAATTTCATTCCCATGACCTTTTCAAGACGCTTCAAGTTCGCTAAAACCTCATCCCACATGCCATCCGGATGTTTTGCGCGATTCCCGAAGTAGGCAATACAGGCCTCAGTCGAAACCGTAAAGCCGGGAGGAACGCGGATTCCGAGATGGGTCATTTCAGCAAGACCCGCTCCCTTTCCTCCTAGGAGATCTTTCATGTTTCCTTTTCCTTCCGCCTTGCCTTCACCAAAGAAATAGACATACTTTTTTTTATTTTTTGACTTTGCCATAAACTGCTCCTCAGCGAAATTAACTTTCCGTCATGATTCTTGAAAAATCCGCGAATGATTTTAAAAAGGTCAGACTCTCATTGACAAGTGCCAGGCGATTTTTTCTGATCGCGGGATCAGGGTCATTGACCATTACAGCCGTAAAAAAACGGTCCAATGGCTCCCTAATCTCTGAAAAAAGCTCCAAAATGGATTCATATTGATGTTTCTTTAAGAAATCGTTGATTCGTTCTGTTTTTTGCTGGATGGCCTCATGCAACTGCTTTTCCTCTTCCACGACCAATCGTGCTGGCACAAGTGGTTCGGCCGTATATTCCTTCGGAATAATATTATTCAATCTTTTAAAGGCGATAGAAAGCGCAATGAATTTTGGATTCCGACTAAATTTTGCAAGCGCGGCGATTCTCTTTTGCTCATCGGTCAGATCCTGAAATTCAATCGATGTCACTGCCTGTATGATATCAGAACGGTATCCCCTCGATTCAAGTATAAATTCATATCTCTGTTTTAGAAATTCCCTTACCGGTTTTTGAACTTCGACCGCCAGCTTGTTCTGATTATGAAACTGCGCAATGGAACTTGAAATTAAATCATTCAGAGAAAAGGGAGAAGGATCAAAAGTCAACAGGATATGGATTAATCCCGCACCCTGCCTGCGCAGTCCATAAGGATCTTCCGAACCGGTGGGAGCCAGGCCGGCCCCAAATGACCCTGTGATGGCATCAATCTTGTCGGCTATAGAAAGAATCTTCCCAAGCAGACTTTCGGGAATGGGACCTCCGGCATATTTTGGAAGATACTGCTCCTCAAGTGCCCGAGCAATCGCGGGAAACTCTCCCTGCCGAAGCGCATATTCTTTTCCGATGATCCCCTGAAGTTTTGGAAATTCCCGAACGACCCCTGTAATCAAATCCGCTTTTGAAAGCAATCCAGCCCTGAGGGCGTCCTGTCGAAATTCGGTGTCGCGTGGAGAGACCCATTCTGCTATCTGGCCCGCAAGATTTGAAAGACGGTTCACCCTTTCCGCCTGAGTTCCCAGTTTCTCCTGATAAACAACTTTTTGTAACCCTTCTATCCGGTCAGAAAGCCGTACTTTAAGATCGGACTCGAAATAAAACTGGGCATCCGAAAGTCTGGACCGTAAAACCCTTTCATTCCCTTTCTGAACGATCTTAGGGGAAGGAGACCGAATGTTGCTTACTGCAATAAAAGAGGGAAGAAGCCGGCCACCTTTTGCCGCGAGGAGCGGGAAATAACCCTGATGTTCGCACATGGCGTTCATAATGACTTCTTTGGGAAGCTCGAGGAAACTCTCGTCGAAATCTCCCTTAAAGACAACCGGAAATTCTGTCAGATTGACTGCCTGGTCCAAAAACTCTTCGGTGATTTCGGCTCTTCCACCGGCTCTATTGCCTAGCTGAAGAGCGTTTTTCAGAATGCACGCTTTCCTCTCTTCGGGATCGATCAGGACATACTGCTTCCGAAGCTGTCTTTCATAACCTAAAAAATTCTTGACCCGGACCGGCCGGGGTCCCAGGAAGCGATGGCCATAAGAAATCGGGGCAGTTTTCACTTCACCCAGCTGAAATGGAATCGTTTTTTCGCCATAAAGGGCGACAATCCATCGGATGGGCCGGACAAACCGGATTCTGGATGGGCCCCAGACCATCGACTTGGAGAAGGTCACGGATTGAATCAGTTCCGGCAACGCACTTTTCAGAAGAACCGCGGAATTCAGTACCGGCTTTTTGCGAATTGCCGAGAGATATTCACCTTTCGCGGTCACTTTCACCTTGAGATCTTTGATCGCGACTCCCTGACCCTGGGCAAATTTTATTCCGGTCTGGGTCAGGTTGCCCGATTCGTCATAACTGATCTTCTTTGGGGGACCCACGATCTCTTCCGAAACTTCGGCTTGTTTGTCCGCAAGTTTCTTGACATGGAGTATCAGACGGCGAGGGGTACCGTAACTCTTCATCCCCTCAAATTCAAGCCTGTTCTCCTTGAACATTTTTCCGGCAATATTCTCCAGCGTCTTCATCCCAATCGGAAGGAGATTTGAAGGAATCTCTTCGACTCCAATCTCAAGTAAAAACTCTTTCATCATTTTCTGACTGGAGTCTCTCCTGCCAATCGTTTTTCAAGCTCGAGGTATCCCTCTGCGCACCGTTTGGCCAAATAACGTATCCGGGCAATATAATGGACCCGTTCTGTCACACTAATGGCCCCCCTTGCATCAAGGAGATTGAAGAGGTGTGAACATTTAATACAGAGGTCGTAAGCTGGTATCACCAGCCCCTCCGTAGTCAGCGCTTTGGCATCTCTTTCGTAAAGCTCGAAAACCTTTAACAGTGTCTCAATATTCGCCTTTTCAAAATTGAAACGGGAGTTTTGCACTTCACCTTCATGATGAACGTCACGATAAGTCACCCCTTTTGTCCACTGAAGATCAAATACATTATCTACTCCTTGTAGGTACATCGCAATCCGTTCTGTCCCATAGGTAATTTCAGCGGGGATCAGGTCAAGGGGAATACCTCCAATTTCCTGAAAATAGGTAAACTGGGTAATTTCCATCCCGTCCAGGCGGACCTCCCAACCCAAGCCCCAGGCGCCGATGCTCGGTGATTCCCAATCATCCTGAACAAATCGAATGTCATGTTTTAGAGGGTCAATCCCGAGGGAGGTTAAACTTTCAAGGTAAAGGCTTTGCACGTTGGAAGGGGCCGGCTTCAAGATGACCTGAAACTGATAGTATTGTTGAAGACGGTTGGGATTCTCGCCGTACCGGCCATCTGTCGGTCTGCGAGTTGGAGCGGCGTAAGCGGATTTCCAGGGACGGGGCCCGAGGACCTTTAGAAACGTAGAGGGATGAAAAGTGCCGGCCCCAGCCTCAATATCATATCCCTGCTGGATAACGCACCCCTGGTCTGCCCAGAAGCGAGAGAGGGACAACGTAAGTTCTTGAAAAAACAATTATTCTCCATTTTGAAAGAAAAGCAAAAAGATTGGTAAAGTTAGCAAAGTAACCGTGACTTTGTCAAGTCGCCCGACAAGTGTTCGATCGTTCAAAATGGCCCGTTTTTCCCCTTCAGTGGGTTTCTCTCATGAAAAAAGTGTGTGGGCCGTGGGGGGGGGGCGCCCCCCACCCCGCGGGAGAGAGAATCGGGAGTCCTTTTCAGGAACATGAGGTTTGCCAGTGAAATGGACAAGACAAATGCGTCTCTTTCAGTCGGATAATCCAAGTTTTTGGAGGCGGTCGATAATGATCCCTTCTCTCAATCCATGATCGCTCACCACCACCTGACCAAAGTCCAAAATCGACATCGCTTCCAGTAGAATCAGCACCCCCGTGACGATAATATCCTCTCTTCCCGCCTCCAGACCCTTCATCCCTCTTCTCTCATCCTTTTTTCTGGAAATGAGGCAGTTAAACAGATCCTCAATCCTTTTCCGCTGCAAAATGAATCCGTTGATCCTCTCAAATGAGTACCTTTCCAATTCCAAGTCCATCGCGGCAAGCGTCGTCAAGGTTCCGGCCGTACCTATCCAGGTGATTGGAACTTTTCTTTCCCAGATCCTACCCATGGACGATTTAACCTCCAACAAACTTTGCTGAATTCTCACTTTCATATCATCCATCTCAACCGGCAAAGGAGGATCCGACAACAGATACTGTTCAGTCAAAAACACTACGCCGAGTGGAAGACTCCACTTGTTTAAGATTTTTTGACGATCGGCAACGATCCACTCGGTACTGCCTCCCCCGATATCGATGAGGACCCTGAATTCCGTAGGGGCGCTCACGCTCTGGCAGATTCCAAGCCAGGTCAGCCTCGCTTCTTCCTCTCCCGAGATCACCTTTATTTCAAGAGGAATCCTTATTTTCATCAGATTAAGAAATTCGGATTGGTTTCTTGCCTCACGAACGGCACTGGTCGCAATGGCAACGACCTCATCGCAGCGAAATTTTCGGATAGACTGATTAAAGGAATGTAATGCTTTTTCGGTTCTTTGAATAGCCGGCGAGCTTAAATGACGGTCTTGAAAAAAACCTTCACCCAAGCGGGTAACCTGACGTTCCGAATAAATCTCGTTCCATTGCCTGTTAGAGGCTTCGACTATCAGGAGTCTCAACGTATTGGTCCCGATATCGATTCCCGCCAGGCGCATGAATTATCTCTTGAGAAGGAAATAGTAATCTTCGGCAGTCTGGTTCATCTCAATATGCAATTTCAGAGAATCACCGGCCGGCGGAGTTCGTTGAAAATAAACAAAGCCTCGAACGGTCGCTCCGGGCAGAATATCTCCCTCCGGGAGCGCAAGCGATGCAATATCAGATCCCAGAGGACGGGCTGAGTTAAGGGGAAAGGTGAATCCCATCCCGAACATGGAGTGATACCCGCCCATACCGATCCCAAGGTGGGCTGTGGGAGTCATCACATATCCCCGATCTGTCATGGTCTTTTCCACTTCAGACGGTTGAAGTGGCTTTAACTGGTTTCCACCCGTGTCCACCAAATAGATCGAATTGAGACTCACTGGAATTTTACTTTCCGATTCGTTTCTGACCAAAAAAAGAAACGGGGTAAAATATTGTTCCAGTTCAGAAGGGTTAAATTGCCACTCATGGGTCTGGACAGAAACTTTTGCTCCGCCCATTTTTTTTGAAATGATTCGCGAATGGAGATCAATTTTCCCCGACTGGTCCGGTTTTGGAATAAGAGCCTTTCCGCACCCTCCCGCGCAAAAAAGAACTAACACAATCATCCAAAAAAAGTATTTCATTTGGTTATCACCCTTCTCTCTATGTCATCGGATGGAGCCGCTCAGCTAACTCCGTCCTTAATGATTCCAGGTCGTCTCTCACCTCGGTAGCTTTCGACAGCAATCTTTTGAGATCGGGATCATCAAGGGGATTTTCTCCCTTTTGAAGTCTTTCAAAAAGCATCTTACCGACCCGGAGAGAGTGTCCGTCAAATTCTTTCTCTTTCTTTCTGATTTCAAACCGGGTTCGGATGACTTCCGTTTCGTCGAGAGAACGTTGTATCAGATCACTGACCCCTTTTTTGACAATTCTGACTCCGAGTTCGCTATCGTCTTTTATTCGTTTTAACATGGAAATATCTTACCATATTTGTTTTATTTTATTCACTATCCCATTGAAATAAGATCCAGTTTATCTTTCCACCGCCTTAACAGGAATTCTCTTAATCCCTGATGCTCGGAAAGCTCCAAAAGGGGATCGCGCCGCAATAGACTGATCGCCTCTTCCCGGGCAACTTCTAGCATCTTGCCGTCACGAAGGAGATTCGCCACTCTCAACTCCGGAATACCCGACTGCCGGGTGCCGAAAAACTCTCCGGGACCCCGTATGGACAGGTCTTCTTCAGCCAGCTCAAAACCGTTGGAGGAGTTTACCATCGCTTTTAGTCTTCTTTTTCCATCATCCGAAACGGGATATTGAGCCATTAAGAAACAATAAGATTGAAAAGATCCTCTTCCGACACGTCCGCGAAGCTGATGAAGTTGCGCCAATCCAAATCGCTCTGCATGTTCGATGACCATTAATGAAGCATTTGAAATATCGATCCCCACCTCTATGACCGTGGTGGATACTAGAATATGGAGCTCCTTTTCCTTAAATGCGCTCATTGTTTTCTCTTTTTCTTCTGGTTTCAGTTTTCCATGGAGAAGACCGATGCGAAAAGAGGGGAAAATTTCATTCTGCAACTGTTCTGCCATCGTCACTGCCGCTTTGAGATCGAGTTTCTCCGATTCATCAATCAGCGGATAGACAATATAGACCTGTCTCCCTCCCCTGATTTCCTTCTCAATAAAAGAATAGCAGGCATGGCGCTGTTTTTCGTAAAAGAGACGGGTTTGAATCGGCTTTCGACCCGGGGGCAATTCGTCAAGAACCGATAAATCCAGATCCCCATAGACGGTCAGAGCCAGCGTCCTGGGGATCGGAGTCGCTGTCATAACCAGCATGTCCGGACTTTTTCCCTTCTTTTTGAGTTCCAGCCGCTGTCTCACTCCAAATTTATGCTGTTCGTCGATCACCGTGATTCCGAGATTCTTAAAAAGAACCCGATCCTGCACCAGGCTATGTGTTCCAATGATCAACTGACTCTTTCCCCCGGCAATCTCTTCAAGCATTGTCATTTGCTCTTTTCTGCTGAGTGACTGGGTCAATAACCCGGTTGAGATATTGAGTTTTCGGAGAAGAGGCTGAAAATTAAAATAGTGCTGTTCGGCCAGAATTTCAGTCGGAACCATTAAACAAGCCTGGTATCCGTTTTCAACTGCGATCAACATGGAGATGAGCGCCACAACTGTTTTTCCCGATCCCACATCCCCCTGAAGGAGACGGCTCATCGGCAAATCGGATTTCATATCCCGCCTGATCTCCTGGAGAACCCGGTGTTGAGCGGAGGTCAGCTGAAAAGAGAGAGATTGAAGCAGTTTTTCCTCCAGAACTCCTTCCGTGTTAAAAGAAATTCCCTTGTCCTCATGGCTGTTTCGATTTTTTCTGAGTGTGAGTCCGATTTCCAAATAGAAGAAATCTTCAAAAACCATTCTTCGCTGGAAAATAGTTCTTCCTTCAAGCGCCTCCAAATAGAGCTCCCGGGTTGAAGGAAAATGAATCTCTCTCAACGCATCGGACAGGGAGGGAAACTGAAATTTTTCAACGAGGAAGGCAGGAAGCCTCTCTTTTTCGTTTTGCAGAAACCCTTCATTGAACAGGGACTTAACGAGCATCCGAAGGTTTTTGGAGCTCAGTCCCTCTGTCTCGTGATAAACCGGAACGAATTTACCATGATCGACCGGTCGATCTTCCGATTCGTTGATCGTCTCATAACTCAATGGGCTCATTTCGAACCGGTTCCCTTCAAACCGGTTGAGGGATACTTTTCCGGTCAGGATCATTCGCTCTCCGGGCTTTAAAATTTTTTCAAGATAAGGTTGATTAAACCACTTGCAGATTAAAAGACCCGTTTCATCTTCGAGAATCAGTTCAAAAATTCTAAAATGTTTTCGGGAGGTCGTTCGGCTGCCAACCCTCTTGATCGTACCCGAAACCATCTGCACTTCATCGAGAGTCAGTTGAGAAATCTTTTTGACGGTCGTTCGATCTTCATATCGGTAAGGAAGATAAAAGAGGAGGTCTTCCACCGTAGTCAACCCTAATTTCTTGAGTAAAGAGGCTTTATACGGACCCACTCCTTTTACGTATTGAAGCGGGGTATCCCAGTTGATCCTGGAGTTCATCAATTTTCTATTCCACTGGTCCAACAATGAGCGATACCATGTTTGCATTGAAGCAGGGTATCCCAGTTGATTCTGGAGTTCAGCTAGCTTTTTCCATTCCGAACATGGCCGAATGACCTTCCGATTTGCGGTCGCCCTTCACAGGGAGTGCCCTGATAGAAGACTCGGCGAAATCCGTTTATACCACATTCACTAATCTTGCTAAAGATGAGTATGAATTTCGGCGCCGTCGGAGAGAATGGCATTCCCTGCGAAGGGTGAAAAACTCACTTTAACGATTAAAATCCTTGAATCCGCACCAGGAGTTATGTTATCTTAACTCTTTTTTCAACATGGGTCTGATATTGGGAATGAAATTCAGGGGGAATCATGGCAAGTCATTGCGAAATTTGTAACAAAACCAAAACCATCGGTAACAGCGTCAGTCACGCCAGCAATAAGACCAAACGGGCTTTTCGTCCCAATTTACAAAGGGTTCATGCCATCGTCAATGGGGCGTCGAAAAAGATCCGGGTTTGTACGGTCTGCATCAAGTCCGGCAAAATCCAGAAAGCCATCTAAAACTCCTGAAAAAACGTAACTACGGCGTTCTCGCCTTTCGTTCTTCTCGACGTATCAATCAAATACGCCTCCGTCACACTCAAGGCTGCGGCCTGACCTCTGAAATTTTTTGAACAAATTAATTCCCGTTTATCTCAATTCCTCCCACCCCCTCATACCCGCGGTACAAAACAAGAAATAAACTTTTGGAAGTCCCCGAAGGGGGTACCTAATGTTTTTGAGCCGAATTGGACTCTCCTTAGCTGAACTGGCGTTAGCTATTGATCTCTAACTCCACCTTTACTTGTGATAGATGGCGCTTTCTTCATGAACCGCCCGAATCATTTCTTTGGCGTTCTCAAATGGCGTGTCCGGCAAGATGCCATGTCCCAGATTAAAAATGTGTCCGGGTCCTTTCCCAAACTTCTCAAGTATCTTTTTCACTTCGGAACGTATGGTACCGGAATCGCCATAAAGGACACAGGGTTCAAGATTTCCCTGAAATGCGACCTTGTTCCCAAACTGTTCACGTGCAATTCGGAGATCCGTCCGCCAGTCGAGGCTAATCACATCCGCCCCGGTGGCAACGAGCCGCTCAAGCAAGAGACCTCCGCCATTGAGATATAAAATGGCGGGCACGCCACTTTTTTTTATTTCAGCGATAATCCTTTTCGTATACGGAAACGAAAAAAACTGATATTCATCTCCGGAAAGCGCTCCGGCCCAGGTATCAAAAATCTGAATCGTTTCGGCTCCCGCTTCGACCTGGGCTCTGACATAGTCCATCACGGTCGTGGTTGTTTTTTCAAGTAGCTCATGGAGTAAAGTCGGTGACTGATACATCCATTTTTTTATGGCATTAAAATTCCTGGAGGTTTCCCCTTCGATCATATAGGTAGCCAGCGTATAAGGTGCCCCTGAAAATCCAATGAGCGGGACTCTCCCTTCCAGTTCTTTTCGGATCTTCCTGATGGCATCAAAGACAAATGGCGTCCTTTCTTCAATTCTGGGAGTGGTCAATTTTCTGATTTGTTCCTGGTTCCGGATCGGCGACGGGAAAACCGGACCCTTATTCTCCGTAAAAACCACCTCCAGGCCCATCGCCTCCACCGGAATAAGAATGTCTGAAAACAGTATTGCGACATCGACATCAAGCAGGTTGACCGGAAGCAGAGTCGCCTCCGTGGCAAGATCCGGCGTTTTGCATAATGTCAAGAAATCAACTTTAGCACGGATGGCCTGGTACTCTTTCATATAACGTCCTGCCTGACGCATGATCCAGACGGGTGTGATGTCGACCGGTTCCTTCCGGCAAGCTTTCAGGAAACGTTCATTCTTAATCCGCTTATTCAATTTCTCTTCTCCCCTCTTGCCGTCCCGGAAGGGTCTTTAAAGATACCGTCGCACTGATTCCTGACATCTTTTTTTCGCAATCTTTCCATCGGATTGACGGCCTCCTCCAGACTCAGAATTCCCTTTCCCGGCGTCGCGGTAATCAAAGTGGAAAGGTCGATCTTCGAAACGGGAGAGTTTCCCCAGACAATTGTTTTTCCTGTCAGACTGGTATCATCTTTTAAAAGATCCCTCAAATTTCTCCTTTTGGAGGAAGGACCGCTTATTAAACATTCGACAACCCCGCTAAAACTGATCAAAAATTGAGCCACTAACGGAATGAATCCGCCGGATGACTCGATCAAATCCTCGTGAGGACAAAAAACGAGGTTTGCGTAACTTGAAACGTACTTAAATCTCTTTTTATGTTCAAATCCCTGCGAAACTGCAATCGACAAATTGTCCCGTCTCAGCTCTTTCAGACGAATGATTGTCCCGTTTTCAAGCTGGATCAAGACGCTTAAGCAGTCCGACGGATCCGGTGATTCCTTTTCATCTCTATATTCTTCATCGATCATACTCGACTTGATCCAACGTTTCTTAAAACGGCGATATCCTAACTTGATCCCAACCAGGGAGTCAAACTTTTATTTTTCGGGAATGGCCATTCTTTTCCGGATTTTCATTTAAAACTACCGCTTCCGCTTCCGCAACGGTCCGGATCTTCCCATTTAACTGGCGTGTTTCCAAATCGTAAAGGATCTTTTTAAAACGGGGGCCCGGAGAGTAGCCAAGTCTAATCAGATCGTCTCCATTAAGCAAAGTCGGCGGAAACAGTTCATCCGGTTTAAACCCTTTCCTTTTTTGAACGGCATACTCCCATTTTTCAAGGGACATGCCTGACGCAAGACAATCCGCCCGGTAAAGAGATAAAAGGTCGTTCATATGATCGGATCTCAGGAATCTTTTCAGTGTCGGCGTATCCATTTCCAGAATTTTCTGAAAAAGAGGAAAATCACGCATCATAGAAGTGACCTTATCTATCTGAAGATTCGAGAGTTTCAATCTGCCACAGATATCCCTCACTTTTTCGAGATCCCCAGTTCCCAAGACCAACAGAGCAAGCCCCAACTCGAATGAGGGCCGATTTAGAACATGAAAGCATTTGAGGGCATGGGGAATCAGCGAACCTTTATGAAGGGACTTTAACTCCGGGAAAATGATTCCGAGTATTCCCGACTCCTCCAGAAGGGCTATTCCCCGTTCGGGACTGGGTCCCAGCAGTATTTTCCCCATTTCATCACGAATTCTTTCCCCGCTGATGTTGCGAATCGATCCTGCTCTCTTGCGAATGACTTCAAATGTCCTGGATTCAATTTCGAATGAAAACTGGGCGGCGAATCGGACTGCCCTGAGCATTCTCAGAAAATCCTCTTTGAACCGAAGCTCCGGATCACCTATCGTACGGATTATTCCGGAGGCTAAATCTTCTTTTCCTCCCACATAATCAATCAATCTCTTTTCCAATGGATCAAAAAACATTCCATTGATCGTAAAGTCTCTCCGATTGGCATCTTCTTTTTCATTTGAAAAGATGACAGACTCGGGATGCCGGCCATCCAGGTAGATTCCATCCGATCGGAAGGTGGCAATTTCGACCTGCTCCTTCTTACCTCCAGGCGTTAGTCTTCCCAAAGGAACCAGGACAACGCCAAACGCAACGCCAACCGGAATCGCCTCCGGAAAAAGAGCCCGGACTTCCTCGGGCCTGGCCGAAGTAGCAATATCATAGTCTGTGGGCACCTTTCCTCGAATTTGATCCCTGACAGACCCGCCCGCAAAATAAGCCTTATGTCCCGAATCACTTAATCTCCGAACAATCTCCACGGCCCGTTCATAAAGAGTACGCGACTTCCTCATTATTCTTATCTCATCCTTTCTCACCGTTAACTCGTAGAACTTCATAAATAATCTCCGCGGCCTGGAGAAATTCATCGACAATCAAGTATTCGGAGAGAGAATGGATATTTCTCATTCCGGTTCCAAGATTGGCGACCTGTATTCCTTTTTGATTAAAAATATTGGCATCACACCCTCCGCCCATTGCCCTGGTTTGAACCGAGAGATGTCTGTTTTGGGCCGCCCGTAGTACCAGTCGGACGATCGCCGTGGAGTCTGACAAATCCATCCGGTTATAATCCCTATAAATGTTTTTCTCCACTCTCCCCCGCACCAACCGGCCGTCCACGGTAATATAATTTTCACTGGCCGCCTTTTCGAAACAATCAACCATATGTTCAATCTGCCTCTCGAGCTTTTCATCGTTGTGGCTTCGCGCTTCGCCCTCTATGGTCACCCGATTCGGAACAATATTGACGGCACTTCCTCCCTCGATCTTTCCAAGATTTGCCGTCGTTTCCGAATCGATCCGGCCTAATTTCATCTTCGAAATGCCCATTCCGGCAAGTTGAATTGCACTTAATCCTTTCTCAGGAGCCATTCCGGCATGGGATTCCAGTCCAAAAATCCTAAACTCAAGTCTTGAGGAAGAAGGAGCCCTGGTGAATAGAAACCCTGCATCGTCACTATCGAGCACCAATCCATAGCGGGCATTGAAGCGGGAGATGTCCAGAAGTTTTGCACCCAAAAGTCCAGCTTCCTCACAGATCGTAAAAACCACTTCCAGCTTTCCATGCTGATCCTTATTTTCTTTCAATTTTTGGATAACTTCAAGAATGATGGCCAGACCGGATTTGTCATCGCCCCCTAACACCGTTCTTCCGTCGCTCTTGATGATCTTTTCGCTCACGACCGGCGTGACACCTTCGCCGGGAACCACGGTATCCATATGGGCTGAAAGTAACATTGCCGGTTTGGAAGGATCGCCTTCAAAAATAGCGATAAGATTCCCTACTTCTCCTTTTACCTTTTCTCCCGCATCGTCGAAACAAACGTCTCCTCCCAGGTTACGGAGCTTTTCGGCAAGGAAAGCGGCAATCTTCCCTTCCTTACGGGAATGGCTGTCTATCCCGATCAACTGTAACAACGTTTGTATCAAACGGTTTTGATTAATCACGCCATTCATTTTGGATCGCTCCGTTCTCTCAGTCCCCCTTGCCGGGTTTTAGTAATTGACAAGAGTCCAATATCAAATTAAGATTGATTATATCATTTATATTTTTGGAGTGAATAGATGAAAAAGCCGCTCACAGCCCCTGCCGTTAAAAAAAAACAGAAACCCGGTGTTAAATTGAGGTCGAAAAGTCGCACACTTAAGAGCGTCCCCTCGTCAGGTGAAAAAACAAAATCGATTAATCAGATCGTTCAACAGATGAAAGCCGAATTAATGGACAAAATCGACCAGAAATTCAATCACTTAACCCACCGCTTGGATAGAATGGATGACGGAATTGACGAAATTCTTGACGAACTCAGGGCAACCGAAGCGCTATTGGAATCGGAAACAGAACCGTATGAAGGGCAGGCATAGTGGCTCTGTTAAAGAAAACCCCCTGGATGTTGATTTTCTTTATTTTATTGGGCGGTTTTTTCGGCACACTAATGGGAGAAATTTTAAGAGCGGTCGCTCCCGACGGTGCAGTAAGAAATCTTTTTCTCCACAGTCTCAGCTTTGGCATCAATCCCCCATTTACACTTGATTTAAGGCTCTTTACCGCTACGGTCGGGTTCACATTCCGAATTAATATTCTTGGTTTTATTGGGGTATTCCTGGGGCTTTACATCTACAAACAAGCCTGATCTCCGGCCTAGCAACTAGTCCATTCTTGAAATTCAGATTATTCTGCTAAATCCTTAGAGACGATTCCTTTAGAGACTTGATCTTGTCTCTTAATTCGGCGGCCCTTTCAAAATCAAGTTCCTTCGAGGCACTTCGCATCTCCTTTTCAAGATGCGCGAGAATCGGACCGAGCTCTTCCTGGGGAATATAGGAAGCTGCGGCTTCGGCGGCCAACGGAACGGTCAAATAATCCGCTTCAGAAACTTCATAAAGTGCCTTTGGAATTCCACTTTTAACGGAAACCGGCACAATATGATTCTCCTGATTATATTTCATCTGAATTTCTCTTCTCCTGTTGGTTTCATTGATCGCCTGGCCCATGGAATCGGTCAATTTGTCGGCATACATATAGACTTCTCCATGGAGATGTCTTGCCGCTCTCCCTATCGTTTGAATCAAAGAACGGTGGGACCTCAAGAATCCTTCTTTATCCGCGTCCAGGATGGCTACCAGAGAGACTTCCGGCAAATCAAGTCCCTCTCTCAAAAGATTAATGCCGACGAGTACGTCAAATTTTCCAAGCCTCAAATCTCTCAAAATCTCCATACGTTCCAGTGTTTCGATGTCTGAGTGAAGGTATTTCACTTTGATGCCGAGATCATGGTAATACTCAGTCAGATCCTCCGCCATCCTTTTGGTCAAGGTGGTTACCAAAACCCGCTCATTCTTTTCCACCCTTAAATGAATCGCTTCCAAAAGATCATCGACTTGACCTTTTGCCGGTTTGACGGTAATTTTCGGGTCGATGAGTCCGGTCGGACGGATAACCTGTTCGACAAACTGGCTCTGGCACTTTTCGATTTCATAAGGTCCCGGTGTGGCGGAGACAAAGATCACCTGATTGAGCAGATGTTCGTATTCCTCAAATTTTAACGGACGATTGTCGAATGCGGAGGGGAGTCTGAAACCATATTCGACAAGAGATGTTTTTCTCGAGAAATCTCCGGCATACATCCCTCTGATCTGCGGAATCGTAGCATGACTTTCGTCAGCCAGGAGCAGGAAATCATCCGGAAAATAATCGATCAAGGTAGGGGGCGGTTCGCCCGGTTTTCGGCCGGAAAAATGCCGGGAATAGTTTTCGATTCCCTGACAGAATCCGATCTCCCGGATCATCTCCAGGTCAAATCGAGTCCGCTGTTCGATCCTTTGGGCTTCGATCAGCTTCTTTTCTTTTTCAAAATAGAGGATCCGCTCTTCCATTTCCTGTTCGATTGCCTGAAGAGCCGTCTGAAGCCGCTCGGGAGGGATTACATAATGGCTCCCCGGATAAATGGCTATTTTCGGAAGCTTCCTGATCATCTCTCCCCGGAGAGGATCGATCTCTTCAATGGCTTCAATTTCATCACCAAAAAGGGAAATCCGGATACAGCTTGTGTCCGAGGATGCGGGGAATACCTCAATCACATCCCCCCGGACCCGAAACGTTCCTCTGTAAAAATCGATATCATTCCGGTCATACTGAATTTCAACCAGCTTTCTTAGGATTTCTTCCCGGTCCATCCGTCCGCCGGTCTCCAGATAAAGGAGCATCCCATGATAAGCTTCTGGCGACCCGAGGCCATAAATTGAAGAAACCGAAGAAACGATAATGACATCATTTCTTTCAAAGAGAGAGGCGGTCGCCAGATGGCGCATCTGGTCGATCGTTTCATTAATGGAACTGTCTTTTTCGATGTAGGTGTCGGTCGTCGGGAGATAGGCCTCCGGCTGATAATAATCGTAATAGCTGACAAAATATCCGACGGCATTTTCAGGGAAAAAAGTCTTAAATTCCTGGTAAAGCTGGGCTGCGAGGGTTTTATTATGTACCATCACTAAAGTCGGCTTTCGAATCTCTTCAATGACCTTTGCCATGGTAAAGGTCTTGCCTGAACCAGTCACGCCCAACAGGGTCTGAAATTTCTTCTTTTTTTTCAAACCGGCGACAAGAAGGTCGATCGCTTTTTGCTGATCCCCTTTTGGGGTAAATTCGGATGAGAGTTTGAAATCATTCATTTTCACTTAATATTAGGTTAAATTCCTTGACTTTTTCGGCCTAAAACTTGTAGCATTAAAAGACTAACCCCGGTCATCCCCTCGGGGAAGATTTACCTTAAAACGGCTTTACCTATGCGCAGCTATGACCACTTAACCTGGAAAACGATTCAGGACAATCTGTCGAAGTTATACGGCACTCAACTTTTTACCCTCGACACGACAAAAGAGAGTCGCATCACCTGCGATTCGATACCGGAACACCCGATTTGCAGCCTCGTCCACCAAGACCCCGAGATGAAAAAAAGATGTGAACAGGAGTGCGAGAATCAGATTTTGCAGGCAGACCGGTCGGGGGAACGAAGACAGTTTAAATGTTACGCGAATCTCAATCTGTTTGCAATACCAGTCAAAATCGACAGTATGGAACGTAAAGTAGTGGTAGGGGGAAAGGTCTATTTTTCCTACCAGGAACTGGAAGATTTCAAGGCAAAATCCGGCGCTCTAAAAATCGACCCTCAGAGGATTATTTCCCAGTCTGATCATATCAAAATTATGGATCGGGAAACCTTCAACAATACGGGTGAGCTGGTCCAATCCATTGCCTCCCCATTTTTCAAGAACCTCAATCAGAAAAAAACTTCCGATTCTCGCCATATTAAGCTTGATACGCTCTTTAACCTCTTTCAGGAACTCGATCAGAACCTCGGGGAAAGAGATTTTTACGGCCTTCTGCTGAATGCACTCGGAATCATCTTTAACGGAAATACGGTGGCGATCCTGAAATATGATCCGGTCTTGAAAGAATTTCGCACTTTCGAAGCTTTTGGAAAAAAGATTTTTGAAATGGCCGACTTTTCGGGAAACGAAAGGAATATCCTGTTAAATAGAGTGGTCACGGATGGGAAGCCGTATTTCACCCAGGATGTGCTTGAAATCGTAAAAGGAGGCTTTCCTGAAGAAAGCGCCCAGATTCACCTCTTTCCGTTGGGAAAACCGGATAAAAATCAGGCCGTTCTCGTCTTTCTGGATACGCCATTGCGAGAAGAAGATATACAGATTATTTCTCCTTTTTGCAAACAGGCATTTGTGATTCTGGAAAACCACATGCAGGCTGATTTATTGAGAAACTACAAGAAAGACTCCAAATCATTAACCGAATTCTCTCATACGATCGGTTCAACGCTCGATCCCGAAGAGCTCTTCAAAACCATTATAGATCAGACGACCGCAATTCTTCACGCGGAAAAGGGATCTCTCATGCTCCTGGATGAAGAGACTGGAGAGTTGAAAATAAAAACGATTAAAGGAATGAATCCCAAGATTGTACAGGGGCACCGGATTCAGTCCGGCGAAGGAATCGCGGGAAAGGTGCTTGAGGACGGACTCCCTCTGGTAGTCCAGAATATGGAGACCGATCCCAGGATTCTCCTTCCGAGAAGAGCACGATATAAGTCCACTTCTTTCATTTCCGTGCCGATTAAGTTGAATCATCGAACAATCGGCGTGATGAATATTGCGGATAAAATCAGCGAGCCTGTGTTTACGGACAAGGATCTTCTTGTGGCCATGACCATTAGCGGGTATGCGTCAATGGCTATTGAACGATCTGAGTTTTACCGTCGTTCAGAAGAGTTCCGGCAGATTTCCATCACCGATCCATTAAGCAGTTTGTTAAACCGGCGATATTTCCAGGAGCGAATGGCAGAAGAGATGGAAAGATCCAAGCGGCACAAACTTCCTCTCTCCCTCATCGTCATGGATATCGATAATTTCAAGAAATTTAACGATCTCCATGGCCACCTGGCAGGTGACGAAGCGATCCGGCTGGTTGGATTGTCGCTGAGGAATAATATCAGGACGATTGACGTTGCGGCCCGTTACGGAGGAGAAGAGTTTACCGTCATACTTCCTCAAACGACCAAAAGCGATGCGACCCAGATTGCGCAAAGAATCTGTTCAGAAATTGAAAAAAATGCCCTGGTCACCGATGACCGAAACCGGACCTCCGGTATAACCGTTAGTCTGGGGCTTGCCACTTTCCCGGACGACACGGAATCGCTCGAAGATCTCTTCAAACATGCTGACAGAGCTCTGTATACGGCGAAGGCTGCCGGCAAGAACCGCGTTGTCGTCTATTCACCTTAGTCTAGTTTGCTGAAAAAGGTTATCTGCAGTGTTCTCGGCTTTCGGCCTCCTTCAACGTACGAATTATGTACGCCTCAGTCGTCCATAAGTCTGCGGCCTTGCAGATAATCCTTTTTGAGCAAACTCTTAAGATCATTTCAAAAAAATATTCAACAAATTAATCAGCAAAGAGCGCGTCGACGAAGGCATCTGCGTCAAACGGTTCCAGGTCGGACTCTTTCTCCCCCATTCCCACCCAGTAAATCGGAATCTTTAATTCGTTCCAGATTGAAATCACAATTCCACCCCTGGACGAGCTATCCAGTTTCGCCAGAATAATTCCTGTAACTCCTACCGCTTCATGAAACATCCTCGCCTGGCTCAAGGCGTTTTGACCCTGGGTGGCATCCAGCACCAGTATGACTTCATGTGGTGACAGCGGATCGATCTTTCCCAGTGTCCGTTTGACCTTTTTCAATTCATCCATTAAATTCGTTTTGGTATGGAGCCTTCCAGCCGTATCGATGATTAATAATTCGATCTTCCTCGCCTTGGCGGCGGCGTACGCATCAAATGCGACTGCCGAAGGATCGGCCCCATGCTGTTGGGAAATGACCTCAACTCCGTTTCGTTTTCCCCAGATTACAAGCTGTTCCGTTGCCGCCGCTCTGAAAGTATCTCCCGCCGCAAGCAAGGTCGATCTTCCCTCCTTGACCATACGATGAGCTAATTTTCCAATCGAGGTCGTTTTTCCGACCCCGTTCACGCCGATGATCATCATCACATGGGGAGTCTGATGAAATTCATACTTTGGGTTTTTCTTTTTGATACCGGAAAGGATCTTTTTTAATTCTTCTTTAAGCGCCGCTTTTATTTGATTCAGCTCTTTGAGTTCTTTCCGATCGAATCTCGGCTTCAGGGATGACATGAGCTCTTCCACCGCCTTCGCTCCCATATCAGAAGTGATTAAAAACTCCTCAAGTCGTTGAAGGGTCTCCTCGTCCACCCCTTTTTCTTCGAGAAAGATCTCCTCAAACGCTCCCGAAAGCTGCTTTCGAGTCTTTTCAAGACTTTTCTTGAATCGATCAAATAATCCCATACAACCTCGTTAACCTAGACTCTCATCGAAGGGAACGGGGACGGGTCGGGTGAACCGTCACAGCGACCTCTTCGAAATTTGGTAACCTATCCACAATCCAGTTAAAATAGATGGTAAATTTCGGAGCCGGAGCAGTGAAGGTTGCACCCGACCTGACCCGGTAAAACATTTCAGTCCGATTTAATAGTCTAAAAGGGAAAGTAATTCACGTTGCTTTTTATACATCCTTCTGGCTTCCTGAGGCGACCGTTCATGATCCCAGCCGAGGAGATGTAAGATACCGTGAATCAAAAGGAATGTTAATTCCCGTTCCAGAATATGGCCCAGTTCGCGTGCCTGCCTCCGGGCGGTCTCAACAGAGATGACGATATCCCCAAGAAGGGGCGATCCGTACCGGACCCTCTGATGATTCAAGGGAAACGACAAAACATCGGTTGGAGTGTCGATCTTCCGATATTGTCGATTCAATCGTCGAATCGCGGGGTCATTAACAAAAAGGAGGCTCAGCGCCTCCTTGTCTTTCCCCAATGCTCTTAAGATTTTGTCTGCCACTTTCATGACCCTGGGCAGATTCAACTTAAACTTGCGCTGACGATTGCGTATCGAAATCCGCTTCACTTCTCTAATTGTAGCGAGACCCCACTCTTATTGTCTGATATGGCACCTGAAATTCCGTTCTCTCCAACGGCGCCGAAATTCATCCTCATCTTTAGCCACTTCCGTTTAAGAAGGATAACCGAATTTCGCCGAGTCTCCATTTACAGGGGCTCACGTCGCCCCCTTCACCGGCAAAGCCGGAGAAGCTTCCCCCTCTCGCTTGCTTTGCTCGCTGGAGTACTTATTCTCAGCCCAGCAGGTCTTTTATATCCACACCCAGCGAAACGTTATTTCTTCGGCTTCTTCTTGTTTCCAAGCGTTTCATAAGCCTGAATAATCTCGGCAACGAGCCGATGGCGCACAACATCTCTTTTCGTAAAGTAAAAGATCTCAATTCCGGAAATTCCGGAAAGAATCGACTGGATCTGAATCAAGCCCGAAACTTTGCTGTCGGCAAGGTCCACCTGGGTAATATCTCCGGTGACAACCATTCTGGAGTTAAATCCAAGCCGGGTCAAAAACATCTTCATCTGCTCCGCCGTGGCATTCTGCGCTTCATCCAGGATCACGAAGGCATCGTTTAATGTTCTGCCCCTCATATAGGCCAACGGCGCGATTTCGATTTCGCCCCGTTCAATCAACGAATTGGCCCGTTCTATATCCATCATGTCAAAGAGTGCATCGTATAACGGTCGAAGATAGGGATTCATTTTTGCGTAAAGATCGCCGGGCAGAAAACCGAGCTGTTCTCCCGCTTCAACTGCGGGGCGGGCCAGGATAATCCGGCTCACTTGCCTTCGCGAATAAGCCAAAACGGCCATCGCCATGGCCAGATAGGTTTTTCCGGTTCCCGCAGGGCCAATCCCGATCACGATCTCGTTTTTGAGGATGGCGTCTATATACGCCTGTTGAGTCGGGCTTTTTGGTACAATCTGTTTTTTTGACGGAACCGGAATATGCGAAAAATGCTCCTTTTTGTGGGCCGTACCATGCCGGTTGGGGGCAATGGCTTCGTTAATATCTTCCAATCCCAGGGGCTTCCCCTTCTGAGCCGCCATTTGAAGTTCCCGAAGGACCCGGCCCGCCTCTTCAATCTGGCCGGGAGTTCCTTCGATCCGGATCTCCTCGCCCCGAGCCAGGATACGGACATTCAAGAGCAACTCAATCCGCTTTAAATGGGAATCAAAACTGCCGTATAAATTTAAAGTATCAAATCCCTTGGGAAGTTTAAGGGAGAGCGTGCCAGAAGGCGAAGAGGGAGTTTTCAAATGGAAAACATTTCCTTTTTGGAACTTTTTAATAATAAATGAAGGTAATCCATTATAACCATGAGGGACAAAAGAAGACAACCGATAAAAACTTCCGGTAACAATTTAGCGCGCGGGGGAAGAAGTAAAGGAAAGAGGGAGCATATACGACTGACTATCTCCCTCACCGTCCGGGTCTGAAACCTTGATCTCAATCGGGTGATTTCCGGCATCCTTTTCGGTAAATGCCCACTTGATCAAACCGGTTTTAGAATCGATCGTCATTCCGACCGGACCCTTTGTAAGCGTAAAGGTGAGGGGGTCACTATCCGGGTCTTCTGCAGTCACCTGGTAACTGTACTCGTTTCCCTGAAAAGAGGCAGGAATGGAAGTAATCTTTGGAAGCGCTTTGGAAATGATCATCGCTCTTCGCATCGGCTGACCCTGGGCCACACCATCTGACGGAGTCACCTCCAATATCACTTTTTCTTTCTTATTAAAAAGAGAACCCGGGATGGACAGGTCGTTTCCAACCACCGATTCGTCTTCTTTTAACCAGCGATAGGAATAGGTGATTGGGTCCCCATCCGCGTCAAATCCTTCCACCTTGGCTGTCAATTTATCTCTCCGGGTCGGAGGAAATGGCTCAATTGCGATTGATACCACTTTCGGTAACGCGTTTTCCACGACAATTGGCTCGGACTCAACCGGTTCACTCCCCGGCTGGGTTAGGAGCCTCACTTTAATGCGATCACCTTTGCGAATCAAGCTCTTATTAAATAAGGAAGACTGCTCACCAGGAATAACAGCACCATTCCTTTCCCATTCGAAGCGTTCACCGACATTCACAGATTTGAGACCACCAGAAAGGACTGCAATGTCATTTTCTGCCGTCAACGGATTCGGAGAGAGGGTCAGTTTAAGGGGTCCGGCGGTGATAGACCTGTTTTCTGAAATTTCCCGCCCGTTCTTAATCAGATTGGACGAATAAGCGGGAGAAGAAGTGACCCGACTGGTATGACTAAGGGGAAAATAGAGTATTCCTGCAATCAAGAGCGCCGCTATTCCAACGAGCCATGGCAAAGGAATGACAATCCTTCTATTTTTTAACGACTTCTTTCTTGCTTTTGCCTTCCTTGCTTTTATCGAGGCTTGATTCAATTTTCAAATAACCTTTTACAGAATTTTAATCATCATTATTTGAAGATGAGTGTTTACCTCTGAGACCGGGAATCGGACCCTCAGATTGACCATGACCCGGCGCAATATAGAGTGCCTCTCGATGGTCGGGATACAATTCAACAACCATATAAACCCAATTCCCGACTTCGAAGAAATTGAGCGCCGTTTTATGTTCGTCCTGATCCACCATCACTGTTTTTGGAAGAACCCTATAAACCTTTTCGTTAACTGAAATTTCACCATTCCTTCCCTTTTCGAACGGAAGAGAAACTGACATCACCTGGCCCGTTACAAAACGTTTGACGGGATACCGGACCTGAGCATTTTCTGCTATGACGGGTGACCCGAAGCAGAACATTCCCGTCAGGACCAAGGCGCCCCCCAATCTCCATCGATACTTATTGATTTGGAATTTCATTGGAACTCCTTTCATTGTCATCGCAACATTTCTTATCATCGGATTGAAACTTTCATTAATAAGGCTGGTGCCAGAAGATCTGATTGAAGCTTGCACCTGTATTCAGGTCAACCCCTTCAATACCTCCTCCAATACCAACCAGACCACTCATTCCGCTCTGGGTCACGGTCACCACCACACCGGAAGGAATTCCGGAGCCTAGGGATTTGGACCTGTCTGAAAGGTCTTTCGTCCCATCTTTGTTATAGTCAAAAAAGGCGTTCCCGTTGGCATAGTTTAACGACCAAACGAACCCGGTGCCTAGAGCCGTCCCGCAGGCGTTTGCTGACATCGATGGTAAAAGCGGGGCATAGGTCGTATAGGTTACCTCCTTGTTTAATAGGAGAGGGGCTGAGAGACTCTTCTCTCCCAACATCGTCCCGGTTCCATTCAACCGGATATACCAACCTGCTCCCGTGATCGTCGGGGTTAAATTGGTGGTCACGTCCATCAGAAGAGGATTGGCATTCGTACTGCTGGGCGCCGTTCCCCCTTCCTTTGAAATCGCGGTATAGCTGGACTTATCGTAAATGGCGTAGAGCCGGTCCACAACAGAGGTACTGGTCTTGGGATGTTCCCTGTCCCCTGTTCCGGCGAAGAGAGCCCGGTACCCGCTTTCAATACTTAAATCGGGCGGGTAAAAAAATTTCCGGCCGGAGGAGCTGTCAGCACCTGGATTAGACTGAAAAATGACGGTTCCCGACCAGCTGGAAGTACTGCTGTAACCCACATTAAACTCCCATATTTGTCCCCCCACATCTCCGACATAGAGGGTATCGACTGTTCCGTTATTATTGACATCCACGGCAGTCAAATCACTGGGGATCGAATAGGTCATATTGAACTTGCTGTTGGTGCTATCGTTGGTCACCGAACTTCGATAAGAGTATTCCCAGAGGTTTGTTCCGGTCAAAAGATCGATTGCATAGACCGCCCGGCCTGCACTGTCTATATAGGAATAGGGCGGCGTGATATTCAGATCTTCTTTTGTATTATCGTAACCTCCGCTGAT